>NZ_CAJXMA010000141.1:0-2038 GCF_913056445.1 uncultured Halovibrio sp. | reverse complement strand
GCCAGTTGAGGTTGGCGAGGCAGGCGCGCGCACGTTCCAGGGCGTCTTCCTCACTGTGGGCCAGGTGATCCGCCAGGCCGGAGGTGCTTGTGTGCATCTCGGCGCCCCCCAGCTCCTCGGCGGAGACGCTCTCACCGGTAGCGGCTTTCACCAGGGGTGGCCCCGCCAGGTAGACGGTGCTCTGGCCATCGACCATGATCGCCTCGTCCGCCATGGCGGGCACGTAGGCGCCGCCGGCAGTGCAGGGGCCCATGACCACGGCGATCTGGGGAATGCCGTTGGCGGAAAGGTTGGCCTGGCGGAAGAAGATGTGACCGAAGTGATCGTGGTCCGGGAAAACCTCGTCCTGCTGGGGCAGGTTGGCGCCGCCCGAATCCACCAGGTAGATGCACGGCAGGTGGTTTTCCGCGGCGATGGTCTGGGCGCGCAGGTGTTTCTTCACGGTCAGCGGGAAGTAGGTGCCGCCCTTGACCGTGGCGTCGTTGCCCAGGATGACGCACTCAACCCCGTTGACCCGGCCGATGCCGCCCACCGCACCGGCGGCGGGAACCTCACTGTCGTAGACCTGGTAGGCGGCCATGGGAGCCAGTTCCAGAAAGGGGGACCCCGGGTCCAGAAGCCGGTTGATGCGCTCGCGCACAGGCATCTTACCCTTGGAACGGTGGCGTTCCCGAGCCTTTTCACCACCGCCTTCGCTGATGGTGGCGAGCGTTTCAGCAAGGTCGTCCACCAGCGCCTGCATATGCTCCCGGCGCTCCCGGAAGAGGGCTCCGTCGGTGTCCACGGAGGATTCGAGGATCGCCATGGCTTACTCCGTTTCCTTGAACAGTTCCCGCCCGATCAGCATGCGCCGGATCTCCTGGGTGCCGGCCCCGATCTCGTAGAGCTTGGCATCACGGAGCAGCCGCCCGGCGGGGTATTCGTTGATATAGCCGTTGCCGCCCAGGATCTGGATAGCCTCAAGCGCCATTCTGGTGGCTTTCTCGGAGCAGTAGAGGATCGCCCCCGCAGCGTCCTTGCGGCTGGTTTCGCCCCGGTCGCACGCGGCGGCCACGGTATACAGGTAGGAGCGGCAGACGTTGAGCTCGGTGTACATGTCCGCCACTTTGGCCTGGATCAGCTGGAACTCGCCGATGGCCTGGCCGAACTGTTTGCGGTCGTGCACGTACGGCAGCACCAGGTCCAGGCACGCCTGCATGATCCCTACGGGGCCGCCGGCCAGAACCACGCGCTCGTAATCGAGACCGGACATGAGCACGCGGGCGCCGTTGTTCTCTGCGCCCAGAATGTTCTCTTCCGGGACCCAGGCGTCCTCGAAGATCAGCTCCGAGGTGTTGGAACCACGCATGCCCAGCTTGTCCAGCTTGGGGCCCTGGCTGAAGCCGGGAGTGTCGTGTTCGCCGACGGAGCCGTTGGTGATCCACATCTTGCTGCCATTGAGGCGGAACCCGTTACCGTCGCGGGTGGCCCGCAGCTTCATGCTGACCACATCCGAGCCGGCATTGGGCTCGCTCATGGCCAGTGCGCCCACGTGCTCGCCGGTCATCAGTTTCGGAAGGTATTTCGACCTCTGTTCCGGATTGCCGTTGCGAGCGATCTGATTCACGCAGAGATTGGAATGGGCCCCGTAACTCAGGCCCACGGAGCCGGAGGCGCGGCTGATTTCCTCCATGGCGATGACGTGAGCGAGGTAGCCCATGCCAGTGCCGTTGTCGTCTTCCGGGACCGTCATGCCCAGCAGGCCCATATCGCCCATCTGGGGCCAGAGATCGCGAGGGAAGGTATTGTCACTGTCGATGGCCGCCGCGCGCGGTGCGATCTCGCCCTGAGCGAACTGGCGAACCTGGTCCTGGAGCATCGCCGTTGTGTCATCCAGGTTGAAATTGAGGCCGGGGTAAGTCATGGAGAGGCTCCGCTTTGTTGTTGTTCAGTGATTCAGGGCATCGAGACAGCGCTGTTCCGCTTCATCAAGCTCCACCTGCATGAGCTGGAGCTCACGCATCTGGTCGTTCAACTGTTCACGTCGTTCCCGAATTTT
>NZ_CAJXMA010000140.1:0-2326 GCF_913056445.1 uncultured Halovibrio sp. | reverse complement strand
CCGGAGCAGCTGACACTGGACGTCCCCGCAGGCACTCTGGGTGCGCTTGCCTGGGGCGATCCCTCCTCACCCCTGGTCATCGCCTTCCATGGCTGGCTTGATAACGCTGCCAGTTTCAACCGCCTGGGGCCGGCTCTCGCCGACGACTACCGGGTGGTGGCAGTGGATCTTCCAGGCCATGGTTTTTCCTATCACAGACCGCCGGGGGCAAGTTATGAGCTGCTCGACTATGTGCGGGACCTGGCACCCCTGTTTGACCGTGAGGCGTCGCAGGGAGCCGTTCTGCTCGGCCATTCACTGGGTGGAATCGTGGCGAGCCTGCTCAGTGTGGCGGTGCCGGAACGGGTGAGGGCGTTGATGCTGGTGGACAGCCTGGGGCCGCTTACCGGCGACGCCGAATCCTTCCCGGACCAGCTCAAGCAGGCCATTGACCGCGTGCGCCAGGGCAGCCGCGGTCAGCCGCCCCGTTATGCGGACGTTGAGGAAGCCATCGTCGCGCGCATGAAGGGTCGCATCCCGCTGTCCCGTGTCGCCGCTGAATGCATTGTGCCAAGAAGTCTCCAGCAGGATCAGCAGGGCTGGCGGTGGGGAACGGATGCAAGGCTGCGCTATCCGTCCATGCACCGGTTGGAAGAGGATGAGGTTGAAGCCTACCTGGCGGCCATTGCCGCACCCACACTGCTTATAAGAGCCAATCGGGGCATGGCCGCCTTCAAGCCGGAATGGATCGAGGGCCGTCTGCCCAGGCTGTCTGACGCTGAGGTGATCGATGTGGAGGGAAGCCATCACTGTCATCTGGATGGAGACGTTGGCGGGCTGGCCGAGGGCTGCCTGGGCTGGCTGGGCCGCATCCGGTCTGCGCCCTTGTAATGATCACCGGCCGAGCCCATTGTCATTCAAGGGATTTGAATCCGAAGGGAGCAGGCGATGAATGAACCACAGACCGTGGCACTGGTGCTCGGCAGTGGTGGTGCCCGGGGGTACGCTCACATTGGCGTGATTGAGGTGCTCAGGGAGCAGGGCTACAACATCGTGGCCATTTCCGGTGCCAGTATGGGAGCGCTCATTGGCGGCATGTACGCCGCCGGTAAGCTGCAGGCCTATAAGGACTGGGTCACCGGGCTTGATCAGCTGCAGCTGCTGCGCCTTCTCGACTTTTCCCTGGGGTCACCCGGTGCGATCCGCGGCGAAAAGGTTTTCGGCGTGGTGCAGGAAATGCTTGGCGATCTGCGCATTGAGGACCTGCAGATTCCCTTCACGGCAGTGGCGACGGACCTGCTGGCGCACCAGGAGGTGTGGTTTCAGGAAGGGCCGCTCCATCAGGCGGTGCGGGCCTCCACGGCGATCCCCAGTGTGATCACGCCGGTGATGCTGCATGGCCGGGTGCTGGTGGATGGCGGGCTGCTCAACCCCCTGCCGATCATTCCCACGGTGGCCTCCCATGCGGATCTGATCATGGCCGTGAACCTGAGTGGCAACGACAAGCGCTATGCCAACCTGCCACCGCTGGAGGAATGGGCCTCCCGCGAGCGCAAGCAGCATGAAGCGGCCGCCGAGGCTGCGGCACAGGCGGCAGCCGACGAGGAAGTGGATCCAGCGGAAGAAGCCGACGCCTCGCCGGATGAGTGGCTGGACAGGCTCAAACAGCGTGCGGCCCGTTGGTTTGACTGGGACAGCCAGGACAGCGCGGCACGACGCCGTGGCCGGGCCAGTAGCGAGGAACAGGCGCTGGCGGAGGCCCAGAAGCGCCATGCGCGCGAAAAGGCGGCGGGAAAGGGAAGCGAGGGCGACGATGCGCGCTCGGTGAGCCTGCAGGAGCTGGGGCTCGGCAAGTTTGATGTCATGAACCTGGCGATCGAGACCATGCAGGACTCGCTGACCCGTTACAAGATCGCCGGCTATCCGCCGGATATCCTGATCAACTTCCCCAAGCATGTATGCCGCTCGTTCGATTACCATCGTGCCCCGGAGCTGATCCAGCTGGGGCGGATGCTTGCGGAGGATGCCCTTGAGGACCATCGCAATGCGGGTACGGGGGAGCCGCGGATCCCGGGAATGAACCGCCAATAGCTGGTACAATCGAGGCTTTTACGGGATGACTCCGGGAGTACTGGGTGAGCACCGAAGCCATTGAACAACTCCAGACCGTGCGCGACTGGCTGCGTTACGCGGTGTCACGGTTCACGCAGGCCGGCGTCTGGTGCGGCCACGGCACCGACAGCCACTGGGATGACGCGGTACAGCTGCTGATGCAGACCCTGCATCTGCCCATGGACAATAACGTGCCCTTCCTGGATGCCCGTCTGACCCTCTCTGAACGGGAACA
>NZ_CAJXMA010000139.1:0-2743 GCF_913056445.1 uncultured Halovibrio sp. | reverse complement strand
ACCAGATGCTGGAGGAGGACCAGTACCTGCAGACGCCGGATCGTCAGTTCAACCTGTACGACCGTTTCTTCCAGAAGACGCTGGCGCTGCGCAACACAGTGCTTCAGGTCAGTGGTCTGGGGCAGGATCCGTCCAACAGCGTGCAGATGCTGCTGGAACTGGTCATCAATGGCATGACGCCGGTCGCCGATGAGATGGGCCAGGCCCGTGCCTTCGGCCTTCATGGCCTCAATGAGGGACGGCTCTCGGGGCCGCTCAGTGAGCGCATGAACGGCATCTATGACAGCCTTACCAACGTCAGCAACCAGCTGCAGACGGCCTTCGATCTGGGTTTCGGTGCGGCGCCTGTCATTGGGCAGCGTTTCACGCAGGATGCGGAGCGGCTCAGCAAGGCGCCCATCAAGGTACGTGACCTGATGGAGGAGGAAGTGATCACTCCCTTCCGGCTTGAGTTCCCGGCAGAGGACTATGATGTCCGTGTGTCCGAGCCCATTGGTCAACTCTATTCCGTGGGCAATGACATACTCGGCGCCATCCGCGGGCAGCTTGAGGCGCGCCTGGCCAGTGAGCGCCAGCAACGGACCGTCATCTTTGCCTCCCTGGCGGCGGTGCTGCTGATCATTGTCTGGCTGTATACCGGTTTCTACTTCTCAGTGCGTTCCGCCATCCGCAAGTTCGCGGATTCCGCCCGCCGTGTCGCGGATGGGGACATGCGGGTCCAGCTTGAGCTCAACAGCCGGGACGAGCTGGGCGAGCTCAGTACCGAGTTCAACGGTATGACCACCAGCATCCGGGAACTGGTGGAGTCGGTGCGCGAGACGGTCAACCGCGTGGATCAGCAGGCCCGGCGAGTGAATGAGACGGCCACGTCCAATTCGGATGCGGTCTCCCGTCAGATGCAGGAGACGGACCAGATCAACGACGCCATGAAGCAGATGGTGGATACGGTCCAGGAAGTGGCCCAGAGCTCCCAGCAGGCGTCGGACTATGCCAATGAAGCCGATTCCGAGGCGGACCAGGGGCGGGCCGTGGTCGGTGATACGGTGCAGACGATCAACCGGCTGGCGGATGAGATCAAGGGGTCGGCGGACGTCATCAACCGGGTCAGCAATGACAGCGACAGCATCAGCCAGGTGGTGGGCGAAATCAAGGCGATCGCCGAGCAGACCAACCTGCTGGCACTGAACGCCGCTATCGAGGCGGCCCGGGCTGGTGAGCATGGACGCGGCTTTGCGGTCGTGGCGGACGAGGTGCGTTCCCTGTCCCAGCGCACCCACAAGTCCACGGAAGAGATCGAGGAGATGGTCGGGCGGCTCCAGTCCGGCGTGAAGGACGCCGTCAAGGCCATGAACAATAGTCACGAGGTGACCAATGAGACGGTGACCAAGTCCGGCGAGGTGACCGAGGCACTGGAGAACATCGTCAATGCCATTTCGCGCATCGTGGATATGAGTCAGCAGATCGCCCAGGCGGCGGAGGAACAGTCCGCTGTGGCCAACAACATCAACAGTAATGTCGAGACCATTTCCGAGGTGGGCCGTGAGACCGCGGGCAACGCCGAGGAGACGCTTGCGGCCAGCCGTGAACTCTCGGATCTGACCGCCTCACTGCACGAGCAGGTGGAACGCTTCAGGGTGTAGGCTTGCTCATCTGCTGATCCCAGAGTACCTCCGCCGCACCCTCGCGGCGGGCCAGGACCCGTGAGGCCACGAACAGGAAGTCCGATAGCCGGTTCAGGTACTGGCGGGCATCCGGGTTGATGGACTCCTCGTGACCCAGCGCCACCGTGATGCGCTCCGCGCGGCGGCACACCGCCCTTGCCATGTGACACTGCGCCGCAGGCATGGAGCCACCCGGCAGCACGAAGTTTTTCAGTGGTGGCAGGTCCTGGTTCCAGTGGTCCAGAGTGCCTTCCAGCCAGTCAATGTGACTGTCCGCCACCACGCGGCTGCCCGGAATGGCGAACTCGCCACCCAGGTCGAAGAGGTGGTGCTGCACCCGCTGGAGGACCTCCTTCAGCTCCGCTTCCTCACCCCCGAGTGACTCGATCAGGATGCCCATCTGGGCATTGAGCTCGTCCATGGTGCCCATGGCTTCGACCCGCAGGCTGTTCTTGGCGATGCGGTTGCCATCGGCAAGGCCGGTGGTGCCGTCATCGCCGGTGCGGGTGTAGATCTTGGAGAGGCGGTTACCCATGCGTTTGTCCGTTATCCGTTGTGATTGATCCCGGGGATACGCTGCCTTACAGCGCCCGGATCTGTTCCAGCTGTTCGTTCAGGCGCTGGCGCTGGCTTTCCGCGTCCTCCAGCTTGGCCTTTTCCTTCTCGACCACCTCGGCCGGGGCTTTCTCGACGAAGCCGGCGTTGCTGAGTTTGCCACCCAGGCGCTGGATTTCCTTGTCGAGCTTTTCCAGTTCGCGGCTGAGGCGCGCAATTTCCTCATCCCTGTCGATGAGGTTGGCCATGGGCACCAGCACTTCCAGATCGCCCACCAGCTGGGTGGCGGAAAGCGGCGCCTCGCCGTCCCCCACCCAGTCGATGCTCTCGAGCTTCGCCAGGGACTTCAGGAATGTACGGTTGGCCTTAAGGCGCTCGCGGTCCTGTTCATCACCGTGGCGCAGCAGCACCGGCAGTGCCTTGGCCGGGGAGATGTTCATCTCGCCCCGGATGTTGCGCACGGCCAGGATCACGCCCTGGAGCCATTCGATGTCCGCTTCGGCGGAGGCATCCTCCATGTTCTCATC
>NZ_CAJXMA010000138.1:0-3160 GCF_913056445.1 uncultured Halovibrio sp. | reverse complement strand
GAGCCGGTCACCCACTACGGCACCGCTATGGGCGGCACCACCGTAGAAGACGGTGTACGGACCGACTGGGCACCCCTGGGTGCGGCGGAAGGCGACCAGCAGGCCGCTCAGCGCCTGAGCATGTCCGCCACCATCTTCCACTGGGGCCTGCACCCCTGGGCGATCTACTCGGTGGTCGCACTGGCGCTGGCGCTGTTCTCCTTCAACAAGGGCCTGCCACTGACTATCCGCTCGATCTTCTACCCACTGCTGGGTGAACGGGTCTGGGGTTGGCCTGGTCATATCATCGATATCCTGGCGGTCTTTGCGACCCTGTTCGGCCTTGCAACATCCCTGGGCCTCGGTGCCACGCAGGCCTCTGCCGGCCTGGAGCATCTGTTCGGTCTTCCAGACGCGGATGCCACCCGAATCATACTGATCATGGGCATCACCGCAGTGGCTCTCTGCTCCATCCTGCTGGGCGTGGACAAGGGTGTGCGCCGTCTTTCCGAGGTCAACCTGATCCTTGCGGGCATTCTGCTGCTGTTCGTGATCCTGGTTGGACCGACACTGGCCATCGCGACCGGCTTCTTCCAGAATCTCGGTTCCTATCTCGTGAACCTGCCAGCGCTATCCAATCCGTTTGGGCGTGAAGACGCCAACTTCAGCCAGGGCTGGACCGCCTTCTACTGGAGCTGGTGGATTGCCTGGTCACCCTTCGTGGGCATGTTTATCGCCCGGGTCAGCCGTGGCCGGACTGTTCGTGAATTCCTGATCGCGGTACTGCTGATCCCCTCCACGGTCTCCGTCCTCTGGATGACCGCGCTGGGCGGCACGGCGCTGGACCAGTACCTCAACCACGGCGTTGAGGCGATTGCCAATGCCGGCCTGGACCTGCAGATGTTCGTGATGCTGGAACAGCTCCCGCTGGCTGAAATCACGTCCTTTGTGGCGATCACGCTGGTGATTGTGTTCTTCGTGACCTCGTCGGACTCCGGTTCGCTGGTTCTGGACACCATCACGGCAGGCGGCAAGGTGGACGCACCCAAGCCCCAGCGGATCTTCTGGGCCGTGATCGAGGGCGCTATTGCCATCGCGCTGCTTCTCGGCGGCGGACTCGAGGCACTGCAGGCCATGGCGGTTTCCATGGGTCTGCCGTTCGCGCTCGTGCTGCTGGTCGGCTGCTTCGCGATCGTGAAGGGCCTGATGAGCGAGCCCCGCGCTCAGTAATCCGGTTTTCCGGATTCGCAACAGAAAAGAGCGGCCCTAGGGCCGCTCTTTTTTTGTCTTTGGAAAAGCCGTTAAACCCAAAGATCCCCGACCGGTGTCTCCGGTGAGAATCGGTGAGCAACCTGGGCCTGGAAGAGTTCGGCGGTGGCCAGGGCGTCCGTGAGGGCGTGATGGCCGCGGTAGAAGGGCAGGTTGTAGCGCGCCCGGCTCTCGTGCAGCCGGATCGACAGCGGCTGCGCGCCGAGCCACTTGCGCATGCGCGCCCGCAGCGACTGCCGGCACCAGCGCGACTCCAGCACCATGGTATCGAGCATGGGGCACATCAGGCCCTCGCCCAGGCGCACGCGCACGGATTCATCCAGGAAGCGGCGTTCGATGGGATGGTAATGCACTACCGGCAGATAGCCCGCCATCCGGTTGAGGAGCTCTGGCAGTATGTCCGCAAGATCGGGCGCATCGGCCACCTCAGAGTGGGTGATGTGATGCACCACCACGGACTCTTCCCGCAGCATCCGGCGGGGCCGCACAATGCGGTACCAGCTCTGCCCGGTATGGATCCGTTCCAGCGTGAAGGGCAGCATGCCAACGCTGACAATGCCATGCCGCGTCACGTCCATGCCCGTGGTTTCCAGGTCCATGGCCATCATCGGCACACGCTTGATGGGCGTTTCCGGGTCCAGGGAACCCTGCTCAAAAAACGCCTTAAGATCCGCGTTCCCACACTTGCGGGCACGATCCGCCATGTATTCCGGCCAGCCGGGAGCGGCACCCTTCAGGAAATGTGGAGACAGCATAGGGAGCCTCAGGGCCTGGGGTAACGGAACTGGAGGAAGCTCTGGGCATTGCTCAGCACCTGGAACGCATCCTTGAGATTATGACGTTCGCTGTTGGAGACATCCTCGGGTTCGATGTTGTTGTCCGGCTCGCGCCCGGCCTCAACGTCGTAGAGGTGGTGCCAGATGCGCGCCATGGACATGAATTCCAGCGCATAACGGAGCTTTTCAACCGCATTGGGCGTCAGAAGCTGGGTCTTGGCAATGTCATCCAGCCGCTCAAAGGAATTCTGGGCCCGTGAGCCACAAGCGAGGGCATGGATCCGGATCAGGTCGACAGTGGGCGCCGTCCCCCGCCGCTTGATGTTGATGGACTTATTCTCGTGACCGTTCTTTTCCATCACAAAGGTGCGGAAGAAACCCAGCGGGGGCGTGCGATTGAGCGCGTTGCGCGCCATGGCCGCCAGGAAGCGATCCGCCAGTGGCGCTTTGTTGGCGATCAGCCCCTGGAGGGTCTCAACGAACTCCTCCTCACCGTGCACACAGTCCAGATCGAAGAAGATATTACAGTGCAGCAGCGCCTCGGGCGTGGGATTATCGATCCACTCCGTAAAATAGCGCCGCCAGACGCCCAGAGGCTGCCGCCATTCAGGATTGGTCGCCATAATATCGCCCTTGCAGTAGGCATAGCCACAGGCCGCCAGGCCATCCGAGGCCCGTTTTGCAAGGGTAGCGAAATAGTCGCCGTGCTTTTCCGGATCATAGTCGTCACTCAGAACCATGGCGTTGTCCTGATCCGTGACCACCGTCTGTTCGTCCCGGGCCATGGAGCCGAGCACCATGAAGGCATAGGGCACCGGGGGCGGGCCCAGTTCCTCCTCGGCCAGCTCCAGGATGCGCCGGGCGAAGCTGCGCCCGATGGCCGCCAGCGCGGTACCGATCACCTTGGAATCGGAGCCATCACGTACCATGCGGGTAAAGGCGACGGAGACCTCATGACGGAGCCCAGCCAGACCACGGAGGGTGGTCTGGTTGAGAATGCTGCCGACAAGATAGAGGCTGCTCTGAGTCTCGTAACGGATGATATCGGACAGATGCAACAGCCCGATGGGCCGGGAGTAGATCCGGCGGTTCGTGAGCTGGGGCCACAGCCAGTACGTCCCCGCCATGAACGTCAG
>NZ_CAJXMA010000137.1:0-3250 GCF_913056445.1 uncultured Halovibrio sp. | reverse complement strand
TACTCCACCGGCTGTTGAGGAATCTCTGTGAGTCCGGAAGAGGTTCCCAGAATCCCTGCAAAAAGCGGGACGGCGTCCAAGACACCGTCCCGCTTTTTGCAAATGGGCGCCGGGGTTTCGTGACGCGCGTCCTACCCGCCAGAGACGCTAGAGGGGCATGGCTTTGACGAAACCAGCGATCCTTGCACTTGAGGACGGCAGCATCTTCAGAGGGGAATCCATCGGTGCCGACGGCGCCACCAGCGGTGAGGTCGTCTTCAATACGGCCATGACCGGCTACCAGGAGATTCTCACTGACCCGTCCTATACCCGCCAGATGGTCACACTGACCTATCCGCACATTGGAAATACCGGCACCAACCCGGAGGACGTGGAGTCCGACCGGATCTGTGCTGCCGGACTGATCATCCGCGACCTGCCGCTGCTGGCCAGCAACTGGCGCCGGACCGACTCCCTTTCGGATTATCTGCAGAGGGAGAACGTGGTGGCCATTGCCGGCGTGGATACCCGCCGCCTGACGCGTCTGCTGCGCAACAAGGGGGCCCAGGGAGGCGCCATTGTCGCCGGTGACAACGCCAGCGAGGAAGAGGCCCTGCGCCTGGCCCGGGACTTCCCTGGGATCAAGGGCATGGACCTGGCTTCCGAGGCCGGCTGCAAGGAGCCGCGTACCTGGACCCAGTCCGTCTGGACCCTGGATGAGGGCTACGGCGAGGCGCCGGAGAAGCGCTACCGCGTGGTCGCCTACGATTACGGCATCAAGTACAACATCCTGCGCCTGCTGGTCTCGCGCGGCTGCGAGGTAACACTGGTGCCGGCGCGTACGCCGCTGGACGAGGTGATGGCGTACAACCCGGACGGCGTCTTTTTCTCCAATGGCCCCGGGGATCCAGAGCCCTGCGATTACGCTGTAGAGGCCCTGAAGGGTTGTATTGAGCGCCACATCCCGACCTTTGGCATCTGCCTCGGGCATCAGCTTCTGGGGCTGGCCGTGGGCGGGCGCAGCGAGAAGATGAAGTTCGGGCACCATGGTGCTAACCATCCGGTGGAGCGGGTCGCCGACGGTACCGTGGTCATTACCAGCCAGAACCATGGCTTTGCAGTGGATGAGAAGTCACTGCCGGACAACGTTGAGGTCACGTACCGCTCGCTGTTTGATGGCACCCTGCAGGGGATGCGCCTGAAGGACGCGCCAGTGTTCAGCTTTCAGGGGCACCCGGAAGCCAGCCCCGGGCCGCGGGACGTGATCCCGCTGTTCGATGAGTTCACCCGCCTGATGGATGAACATCAGGCCACGCAGGCCGCACAGTGAGGCCAACGGCTTCGAATCACGGCTCGAGACGAACAGGATAAGGGTTCAATGCCGAAAAGAGACGACATCCAAAGCATTCTGATTCTTGGCGCCGGCCCCATCGTGATTGGCCAGGCGTGTGAGTTCGACTATTCCGGGGCCCAGGCCTGCAAGGCTCTGCACGAGGAAGGCTTCCGTGTCATTCTGGTCAACTCCAACCCGGCGACCATCATGACCGATCCGGTGATGGCCGATGCCACCTACATTGAGCCCATCACCTGGCGCACCGTCGAGAAGATCATCGAGCAGGAGCAGCCGGACGCGGTGCTGCCCACCATGGGTGGCCAGACCGCGCTCAACTGCGCCCTGGACCTGGAGCGCCATGGCATTCTCCAGAAGCATGGCGTGGAGATGATCGGCGCCAACGCGGACACCATCGACAAGGCCGAGGACCGCGACCGCTTCGACAAGGCGGTTCACAATATTGGTCTTGAGACACCACGTGCGTCCATGGCGCACAGCATGGAAGAGGCCTACCAGGTGCTGGACCACATCGGTCTGCCCTGCATCATCCGGCCGTCCTTCACCATGGGTGGTTCCGGTGGCGGCATCGCCTACAACCGGGAGGAATTCCACGAGATCTGTGAGCGCGGGCTGGCGCTGTCGCCGACCAATGAGCTTCTGATCGACGAGTCGCTCATCGGTTGGAAGGAATACGAGACCGAGGTTGTCCGGGACAAGAACGACAACTGCATCATCGTGTGCGGCATCGAGAACATGGATCCGATGGGCGTTCACACCGGCGATTCCATTACCGTGGCGCCGTCCCAGACGCTCACGGACAAGGAATGGCAGATCATGCGTGACGCCTCGCTGGCGGTGCTGCGCGAGGTGGGTGTCGAGACCGGCGGCTCCAACGTCCAGTTCGGCATCAACCCGGCCAACGGGCGCATGGTGGTGATCGAGATGAACCCGCGCGTGTCGCGTTCCTCGGCCCTGGCGTCCAAGGCCACCGGCTTCCCGATCGCCAAGGTGGCCGCCAAGCTGGCCGTCGGGTTCACTCTGGATGAGCTGAGTAACGACATCACCGGCGGTGTAACGCCGGCCTCCTTTGAGCCGTCCATTGACTACGTGGTCACCAAGATCCCGCGGTTCACTTTCGAGAAGTTCCCGCAGGCGGATCCACGCCTGACGACCCAGATGAAGTCCGTAGGCGAGGTCATGGCCATCGGGCGCACCTTCCAGGAGTCCTATCAGAAGGCCCTGCGCGGCCTTGAGACCGGTGCCTCCGGCCTGGACCCGATCCTGGAGGACCGGGAAGACGCCCGGGATACCCTGATCCACGAGCTGAAAGTGCCCGGCGCCAGCCGCAGCTGGTACCTGGGTGAGGCTTTCCGCTGGGGGATGAGTGTGGATGAGGTGTTCGAATACACCTTCATCGACCGCTGGTACCTGATCCAGATCCAGGACCTGATCGAGGAGGAGAAGCAGCTCCAGTCCACCGGCATGGCGGACCTGGACTACGACACTGTCTTCCGGCTCAAGCGCAAGGGCTTCTCCGATACGCGCCTGGCCAATCTGCTGGGGGTTTCGGAGCAGAGCTTCCGCAAGCTGCGGCATGATCTGGGAGTTCGCCCGGTCTATAAGCGCGTGGATACGTGCGCCGCTGAATTCGAGTCCTCCACCGCCTACATGTACTCCAGCTACGAGGAGGAGTGTGAGGCGAATGTGAGTGACCGTAAGAAGATTGTCGTGATCGGCGGCGGTCCCAACCGCATCGGGCAGGGCATCGAGTTCGACTACTGCTGTGTGCATGCGGTGCTCGCCATGCGCGATGATGGCTACGAGACCATCATGATCAACTGCAACCCGGAGACCGTGTCGACTGATTACGACACCTCCGACCGGTTGTATTTTGAGCCGATCACCCTGGAAGACGTGCTGGAAATCATCAACGTCGAG
>NZ_CAJXMA010000136.1:0-3302 GCF_913056445.1 uncultured Halovibrio sp. | reverse complement strand
TACGTGTAATTGCGCTTGGAGTAGAGGTCATAGGTATCCGGAAAATGCCGGATCTTCGCGATCGAAAGGAGTGCCATGTCCCGCGCCGTGGTGTACATATCCGGGTCAGGCAGGCCGGTGGGGTTGGTGAAGTGGGTATTGTCCATTCCCAGCTGGCTGGCCTGCTGGTTCATCATCTGGGCGAATGAGCCCTCGCCCCCGGCAATGTGTTCCGCCAGCGCCACGCTGGCATCATTGCCCGACTGCACGATGATGCCGTGCATCAGTTCCCGCACGGTTACTTTGGTGCCTTCCTTGAGGAACATCCGGGAGCCGCCGGTCTTCCACGCATTGACGCTCACCGTGGTTTCCTCATCCATGCTCAGGCGACCGGCCTCCATCTCGCGGTCCGCGATGTAAGCCGTCATCATCTTGGTCAGGCTCGCCGGTGCCACCCGCTGATCCGCGTTTTTCTCGACCAGGACCCGCCCGCTCTGGATATCCATGAGAATGTAGGAGTCCGCACCCAGCTCCGGTGGCGACGGTATCAGGCTCGATGCCTGAAGCGGCGCCGCCGCGGAAGCAATGCAGAAAACCAGTAGAATCGAGAACAGCTTACGCATGGTTGTATCGTCCTGATGGTCAGCCCGTGCTACCGACGGGCCGTGTAATGATGATGGGCTGCCCCAGCTCGTTCCGCTCAATGGCGCGGCGAGCCTGCTCGGCCGCTCCCCGCTCCCGGAAAGGGCCAACCCAGACACGATGGATCTGCTCACCGTTCCGACCCTCTACCAGGTGGACGTCGCCGGCTGTCACCATGTGAAGCTGGGCCTTGAGCTGCGTGGCGGCGGTTAAGTTACCAAATGCGCCCACCTGAACAAAGAGACGGTCCTCTTTGTTTCCCGATGGTAATGCGGGCTTTTCAGCGGTTCCGGTCTCGCCTCCCCTGGCCTCGGGACTGGCGCCCGAATCATCGGGGCTGGCCGCAACGGCCTCAATATGCACACGCGTCGTACCCTGGCCCTCGAATCCAAGCACCTTGGCCGCAGCATACGAGAGGTCAATCAGACGCTCGCCGTGAAAGGGACCGCGATCGTTGACCCTGACAATGGTGGAGCGGTCGTTCTCCAGGTTGGTGACACGGACATAGGTGGGCAGGGGCAGGTTGCGGTGAGCCGCGCTGAGCTCGTACATGTTGTAGGTCTCACCATTGGAGGTCAGGTGGCCATGGAACTTGCGGCCATACCAGCTGGCCCGCCCCCGGGCCTCATACCCCTCCGCGGAGTCCATGACTTCATAGGTCTTGCCCCAGACTTCGTAGGGTGACTTGTTGCCGCCCTTGCTGGGGGGTTCATAACGCGGTTCCGGCTCCTCGATGCTGGCAATGTCGAGTTCCCGATCCGGGCCAGTGTCCTGGGACAGAGTGTAACGGTCATCGGATTGACGCTGCCCGGTACCGGCACATCCGGTAACCAGCAACACCAGCGCCAGCAACAGCAGTCGGGCCCCACTACTCATCCAGTGCGGCCTCCTGCAGACGCTGTGCCAGCGACCACGCCGCCATGGCATACAGGTCGCTGTGGTTGTAGCGGGTGATGACGTCAAAGTTGGCATGCGCGATCCAGTCCTGTTGACGGCCCTCCACGGTCAACCGCAACAGCCGGGTCTCGCCAACGGGCCCACGCCACTGCTCCAGGGGCATGACCACCGGTGCTCCCGGATGCCAGTGATGTTCGTGGAAATAGTTGGCGACACTCCCAATGGCATCCACTGGGCTGTCGAACAGATCCACGACGCCATCACCATCAAAATCCACAGCGTAGTGCCGATAGCTGCTGGCGATGAACTGGCCATACCCCATGGCGCCCGCATAGGACCCCATGGGATCGCGCGGGTCAAACCCCTGATCCCGCGCCAGCAAGAGGAAGTGGCGCAGCTCCTCGCGGAAGAAATCGGCTCTGGGCGGGTAGCCGAAACCCAGCGTAAACAGGGCGTCCAGCACCCGGTCGTTTCCGGCATGACGGCCGTAGAACGTCTCAATCCCGATGATCGCCGTAACCAGCTTTGAGGGCACACCATACCGCCGTTCAGCCCTGGCAAGAGTCTCCCGGTGACGCGCCATGAAGGCCCGCCCCTGCTTGACCCGTTCCGGGGTCAGGAAGATTCCGCGGTACTCACCCCATGCCAGTACCTTTTCGGCGGGGGCACTGATGCGCTCGATCACTGCCTCATCATGGCGGGCGGCATCCAACCATGCGTTCACCTGCTCGCGTTCGAACCCCTCCTCCCGGACCATGCGCTCAACAAACCGCTCCCGGTCCGATGTGGCGGCCATCACAGACAGGCTGAAAAGGGCGATCAACAGAACAATCGGGAAACGGGTCATGGTATCGGGTCAGGACTCCAGCATGCGTCGATGGGTGTGCACGGCCATAAGAATACCGAAGCCCGCGAGCAGCGTCACGATGGACGTTCCCCCAAAGCTGACCAGCGGCAGCGGCACCCCCACCACCGGCATCAGACCGCTGACCATGGCGACGTTCACGACCACATACATGAAGAAGATGATGGCAAGCCCGCCGGAGAGAAGGCGACTGAACGAGGTCTGCGCCATGGACGCGATGTACAGGCAGCGGATCACCACCAGCGCGTAAAGGACCAGAAGCAGGGTCACCCCCACAAACCCGAACTCCTCCGCCAGAACCGCCAGTATGAAATCCGTATGGCCCTCCGGCAGAAAATCCAGATGGGACTGGGTGCCTTCTCCCCAGCCCTTGCCGTGAAGGCCGCCGGAACCGATGGCGGTCTTGGACTGCGTGATGTTCCAGCCAGCGCCAAGCGGGTCACTGCCGGGGTTGAGAAGCGTCAGCACCCGCTCCTTCTGGTAGTCCCGCATCACGAACAGCCAGAGCATGGGTATGGAGGCGCCGCCCGCGGCCACCATCAACATGATCAGCTTCCAGCTCAACCCGGCAAGGAAGAGCACGGCAAGACCGGAGGCGATGACAAGTACAGCGGTCCCCAGGTCCGGCTGAGCAATGATCAGCGCGCCCGGCAGCGCGGTCAGCCCCAGGGCCATGAGGATGGGCAACAGCCTGGGTGGCAGTGACAGTTGGGCCAGGAACCACGAGACCATCAGGGGAACCCCCAGCTTCATTGCCTCGGACGGCTGGAAGCGAGGCAGCCCCGGCAGCGCCAGCCACCGCTGGGCCCCCTGGGCACCGGCACCAAAGAGCAGCACCAGAACCAGTGACAGAATGCCGGCCAGATACAGCCAGGGCGACCATCGCCGGTAAAGCATGGGATCGAGTTGCGCGAAGAAA
>NZ_CAJXMA010000135.1:0-3349 GCF_913056445.1 uncultured Halovibrio sp. | reverse complement strand
CACCGTCTTCGAGCGGCTCTGATCCGCTTCCAAGCCCTCTTGAGCCCGGCCACGCGCCGGGCTTTTTGTTTGTGGTCACTTGACCCGCCATGACCCAATCCCTATATATTGTCGCCACGTCCATGGTCGGCGCCATGGTCACCACACTGTTCTGAGGAAGATTTCGCTGTTATGGGTAAAAGTCTGGTAATCGTGGAGTCCCCCGCCAAGGCCAAGACCATCAATAAGTACCTTGGTGATGACTACATCGTGAAGTCCAGCGTGGGACATATCCGCGATCTTCCAGTGAGTGGTTCCGGCAACCGTAAAACGGACCCCAAGGAGCGTGCCCGCCAGGCTGCGGAGACACGCAAGATGGATCCCGAGACCAAGGCCCGCTACAAGCAGCAGAAGGCCCATGATCAGCTGATCCGGCGCATGGGCGTGGACCCGGAGAACGACTGGGAAGCCCATTACGAGATACTCCCCGGTAAGGAGAAGGTGGTCAGCGAACTGCAGCGGCTGGCGAACAACGCCGATGCGGTCTATCTGGCCACGGACCTTGACCGCGAAGGGGAGGCCATTGCCTGGCACCTGAAGGAGGCCATTGGCGGTGACGACGACAAGTACCGTCGCGTGGTGTTCAATGAGATCACCAAGCGTGCCATCCAGGGGGCCTTTTCCGAACCCACGGACGTGGACACTCACCGGGTTGAGGCACAGCAGGCACGCCGGTTCCTGGACCGTGTGGTGGGCTATATGGTCTCGCCGCTGCTGTGGAGCAAGATTGCCCGTGGTCTTTCCGCGGGGCGCGTCCAGTCCGTGGCAGTTCGGCTCATCGTTGAGCGCGAGCGTGAGATCCGCGCCTTTGTACCCGAGGAATACTGGGAGCTGGATACACTGCTGACACCGCCTGAGCAGAAGAGTGTGGGCATTCCGTTCGAGGTGGCAAAGTATGGCGACAAGCCCTACAGGCCCACGAACGAGCAGCAGAGCAATGAGCATGTTGAGCGCCTGAGGGCACTGGCGGAGGATGAGCAGGCCTTCCGCGTGGCCAAGCGCGAGGACAAGCCCACCAAATCCCGGCCCTCGGCCCCGTTCATTACGTCCACGCTGCAGCAGGCGGCAAGTAACCGCCTTGGTTTCAGCGTGAAGAAAACCATGACGCTGGCCCAGCGCCTGTATGAGGCCGGCTACATTACCTACATGCGGACGGATTCGACCAACCTGAGTCAGGATGCGATCCAGTCCGCGCGCGGTTATATCCAGGCCAGTTTCGGTGATGATTACCTGCCCGAGAAGCCGCGCTATTACACGTCCCGTGAAGGGGCCCAGGAAGCGCACGAAGCGATTCGACCGTCGGACGTCAAACACCGGGCCCAGGACATCAGCGGTCTGGAGAAGGACGCCGAACGGCTCTACGACCTGATCTGGCGCCAATTCGTGGCCTGCCAGATGACTGACGCCGAGTTCCTGAGCACATCCGTGACCGTGGTCGCAGGGGATTATCAGCTGAAGACCCGGGGCCGGATCATCCGGTTTGATGGTTTCCAGAAGGTGGCGCCGTCCTCCGGGAAGAAGGATCAGGATGTGGTGCTTCCGGATATTGCCGAAGGCGACCGCCTGATCCTGAGCGAGCTGACTCCGAGCCAGCACTTTACCAAGCCAACGCCACGCTACACTGAGGCGTCGCTGGTCAAGGAACTTGAAAAGCGCGGGATCGGACGGCCCTCAACCTATGCCTCCATTATCTCGACTATCCAGGAGCGCGGCTATGTGCGCCTGGAGAACCGGCGTTTCTATGCGGAAAAGCTGGGGGACATTGTTACGGACCGGCTGAATGAATCCTTCTCCAACCTGCTGGATTACGATTTCACGGCACGCATGGAGGAGGAACTCGACGAGGTTGCCGAGGGCCGGGAGGACTGGAAGCAGGTTCTCAATGAATTCTACGAGCGCTTCTCGAAGCAGCTCCAGCAGGCGGAGTCCACGGACGGTGGCATGCGCACCAACGCGCCCACGGACACGGACATCGAGTGCCCGGACTGCGGCCGGCACATGCAGATCCGTGTTGCCAGCACCGGGGTCTTTCTGGGGTGCTCCGGCTACTCGCTGCCGCCCAAGGAGCGCTGCAAGAAGACCATCAACCTGATTCCCGGTGACGAGGCGGTCAGCGCGGATGAGGATGACGACGGCGAGGGTGAATCCCGCCTGCTGCGCGAGAAACACCGTTGCCCGAAATGTGGCACGGCCATGGACAGCTACCTGATCGATGAGACCCGCAAGCTGCACGTGTGCGGTAACAGCCCGGATTGTGATGGTCAGGAGCTGGAGTACGGCAGCTTCCGCATCAAGGGCTATGAGGGCCCGACGCTGGAGTGCGACAAGTGTGGCAGTGAGATGCAGCTCAAGAGCGGGCGTTTCGGGAAGTATTTCGACTGCACCAATTCGGAATGCAAGAACACCCGGAAACTGCTGCGCAATGGGGAGCCGGCGCCGCCCAAGATGGACCCGATCCCGATGCCGGAACTTCAGTGCCAGAAGGTGGATGACACCTATGTACTGAGGGATGGCGCCTCAGGCCTGTTCCTGGCCGCCAGCCAGTTTCCCAAGAACCGCGAGACGCGGCCGCCGCTGGTGAGCGAGATCAAGCCACATGCCGCGGAGCTGGATCCCAAGTACGCCTACATACTGGATGCGCCCGAGCGTGATCCGGAGGGGAACCCGACAACGGTGCGCTACAGCCGTAAGACCAAGGAGCAGTATGTGGCATCTGAAAAGGAGGGTAAGGCGACCGGGTGGCAGGCCTACTACCGCAACGGCCGGTGGGAGCCCCAGGAGAAGAAGAAATCCGGAGGCCAGGGCGGCAAGCGCAAGGCCAGCTGAAGGTGCCGTAGGAGATGGAATAAAGCGGGCAGGCCTTGATCGGGCCGGAAGGAAGAGGACAACCTCCGCCAATGAGAAACGAGGTCACCCTAAGGGCCTCAACAAAGCCATAACGGAGGAGGTTGTCCGATAAACTACGCTGGCATCGATCTGGCTTCCAAATCAAGTGCTGTTGCCGTTGTGGATGAGCAGGGCAATGTCATGGAACAGCGGGAAGTAGCCACCGACACTGAGCAGTTGAACAAGGTCCTGGCCCCGTTTGCGCCGGTGTCGGCCGTGGTGGAGTCCTCACCGCTGGCTGAGTGGGCCTGTCAGGTTTTGGAAGACGCCGGCCACCTCGCACAGATCATCGACGCCCGGGCGGCGAAGCATCTGATGGATGCCCGCAAGAAGACCGACCGGCGTGATGCCCAGACGCTGGCTCAGATCGTGCGTTCAGGGTGGTTCCAGCCGGTGCACCGCAAAAGTGACTCGGCGCGGCTGG
>NZ_CAJXMA010000134.1:0-3569 GCF_913056445.1 uncultured Halovibrio sp. | reverse complement strand
TCCCTACACGACGCTCTTCCGATCTGGATCACCGGCTGCTGATCCCCGCGGATTACCCCCAACTGCAATGGCTGGACCCGGAGTCCCCCGGGCATTTCCGCTGGCACCTGGAGGACGGTACCTGGATCGAGCACCGCTCGCCGGAACAGGCCGTTACCACCGTCCCCGGAGAAGCCGTTGAGCGCCAGGCCATAGCCACCCGGCTGTCAGAAAGCCTTCAGCGGGTCCTCCCGGACAATGTCCACGACGTACGCATCAATCTGCGCCTGGAGCAGATCGACGGTGCCTGGTACCACTACGCCCACGGGCTCAAAAAACACGACGGCAACTGCCAGCGCATCGCCCACGGCCACCGCTCCCGCATCCAGATTCTGCGCAACGGTGAGCGGGCCCCGGACCTGGAGCACTACTGGGGCGGGCGCTGGCGTGATATCTACCTGGCAACAGCGGACGACCGGAGCGCAACCTTCGAGGACGCGGGCATCCCCTATCACCGGTTCAGCTACGAGTCGGACCAGGGCCATTTCGAAATCACCCTGCCAGCGGCCCGTACGGAGATCATGGGGCCGGATACCACCGTGGAATGGATTGCCTGCTACCTGCGGGATGAAACCCGGAAGCTGGAACCGGAAAGCCGGATTGAGGTTTACGCCTTTGAAGGGGTGAACAAGGGAGCCATCGCGGAGGGCTGAACCGGAATCCGGACATAAAAAAAGCCGGCCAAGTGGCCGGCTTTTCTGTATCTGGCGTCCCGTAGGGGACTCGAACCCCTGTTACTGCCGTGAAAGGGCAGTGTCCTAGGCCTCTAGACGAACGGGACTGAAAAAGTGGTGGAGCCAGGGAGGCTCGAACTCCCGACCTCGGCGCTGCCAGCGCCGCGCTCTCCCAGCTGAGCTATGGCCCCACTGCGTCCAACGGGTGCGTATATTAGTGGCGACCCAGGGGCGCGTCAACCCCTGATTGCCGCCTTTATTCGCCGGTCTCCAGTGCCGCGTATTCCTTCTCGACTTTCTTAGCCTGTTTCTTCGAAAAACCGCCCAGCACATTCAGCGCGTGGCGCAGACGCGCCCGACTCACGTCCGGGCCCAGAAGCCCCATGGAGTCCACCACTGACCAGGAGTTGGGTGTCCCCGCCACAGCCACGAAAATCGGGAACATGAATTCCCCCAGCTTCAGACCCATGGCACCCGCAAGCGCCTTGAGATCGGCAAAGACCGTATCCCGGCTCCAGTGGCGTTCCGCCTCTAGCCGCCACAGGGCGAACTGGAGAATCCGCCGCACGGTCTCCTCCTCCAGCTTGCGGTGCTGGAAATCCTCGGGGCGCACATCCAGCATCCCGGAGAACATGAACGACGCCATCGGTGCAATATCCGAAAAGGTCTCAACACGGCTCTTGAGGTGCGGCACCAGTGGCGCCAGCTGGTCACGGCTGAACCACCAGTCCCCCACCCGGTCCATGAAGGCCTCGTCGGTCAGTGTCTCGCGGATCCACAGGCCGTTGAGCCAGCGCAGCTTGGCCTGGTCGAACACGGGCCCACCAAGCGAGACCCGATGGATATCGAATTCCGCCTGCATCTCATCAAGCGTGAACCGCTCCCGCTCATCCGGCATGGACCAGCCCATGCGCCCCAGGAAGTTCAGCACCGCCTCAGGCATGAAACCGAGCCGCTCATACAGGTCGATGCTGGTGGGGTTCTTGCGCTTGCTGAGCTTGGTTCCGTCCTCATTGCGCAGCAGCGGCATGTGGCACAGCGTCGGCATGTCCCAGCCGAAGTAGTCATAGAGCAGCCTGTGCTTGGGCGCGGAGTTGATCCACTCCTCGCCCCGGATCACATGGGTAATGCCCATCCGGTGGTCGTCGACGACGTTCGCAAGGTGATACGTGGGCATGCCATCGGACTTGAGCAGGATCTGACAGTCGATCTGGGTCCAGTCGATGGTGACCGTGCCCCGCAGCATGTCCTCAATCTCGCACACGCCCTCTTCCGGCACCTTCATCCGGATCACGTAGGGCTCACCGGCGTCCATACGACGCCTCACCTCATCCGCCGGCAGCTCCAGATCCCCCTTGATGCCCGGGTTGAGGCCCTGCTCCCGGCGGGCATCACGGATGGCATCCAGCTCCTCGGGACTGCGGAAGCAGTAGAACGCATGACCGCTCTCGACCAGCTGTTCGGCATAGGCACGATACTCGTCGCGCCGCTCGGACTGACGGTAGGGACCGTATTCGCCGCCCACATCCGGCCCCTCGTCCCATTCCAGCCCCAGCCAGCGCAGGGAATCCAGGATCGCCTGCTCGGATTCCGGGGTGCTTCTGGCCTGGTCGGTATCCTCAATCCTCAGGATGAACTGCCCGCCGTGCTGGCGTGCAAAACACTGGTTGAACAGCGCGATATAGGCCGTACCCACATGCGGGTCGCCGGTGGGCGAAGGGGCGATTCGGGTTCTGACGGTCATGTCGGTTCCTGGCTCCTCGAATAGGTCGGCATCGGCTCGATGAAAGCGCGTATTATAACGCCTCCACCGGGCCGGGTCGTCCTTCCGTATCCTCCCCTATGGTCGATCCCGCCATGATTGGATAGAATACCTCCTCCACCAACATGTTATGTTATAACGATCTATGATAAGACGACGCCTGCTGTGCCTGTTGCTACTCCTTCTGGGCTTCACTTCGTCCCCGGCCTGGGCGGAACGCCCGCTCATTGTCACCAGCACCCACCCCCTGGCACTGATCGTCAAGGAAGTGGCTGGCGAGCAGGCGGATGTCCGGGCGCTGGTGCCCGCGGATGTCAGCCCCCATCACTACAGCATGCGGCCCTCCGAACGCCGCAGCCTCGCGGAGGCGGACCGCATCTACTGGCTGGGGGCCGGGCTGGAACCCTACCTGCAGGGGACCATGAGTGACAGCACCCTGGTCGGCAAGACCCGGACGCTGGTCGGGGCGCCACAGAATCCCCCGGAAAATGATGATCATGGGCACCACCACGCCACTGGCGAGGATCCCCATGTCTGGCTGTCCCCTGAGAGGGCCCTTGCCATGGCCCGGCGTGCCCGGGGAACCCTGGGCGCACTGGACGGGGTGGACGACCAGGCCATTGAACGCAATTACCAAGGTTTTGAGCAGAGGCTTGTTGAAACCACCGAGCGCATCCGTGCACAGCTTGAGCCTCTGCAGGTGATTACGCTGTTCACCTATCACGATGCGTTCCACTATTTCGCGGATCACTTCGGGCTGACCATCGCCGGGACGCTCACGAACAACCCGGAGCGCAGCCCCAGCGCACGGCATATCGCCGGCCTCCAGCAGTCCCTTGAAGCGGCACGATTCCCCTGTATCATGACGGAGACCCAACTCGGCGGTGACTGGTGGCGAGGTCTGGATGTACCCCAACCCCTCGCCGTGAGCCGCTGGGACCCAGTCGGGGGTGACATCCCTATCAGCGTGGGCGGCTACACAGCGTTCCTGGAGTCCCTTGCGGACGCGGTGAGCCGCTGTCGCCCCGAACAACAGCCCGAGGAAAAGTAGACCGGCATGCAACGCCCCGAACCGGATCGCCAATTCAGCATCG
>NZ_CAJXMA010000133.1:0-4277 GCF_913056445.1 uncultured Halovibrio sp. | reverse complement strand
GGTTCTGGTTCTGGTTCTGGTTCTGGTTCTGGTTCTGGTTCTGGTTCTGGTTCTGGTTCTGGTTCTGGTTCTGGTTCCCTGGGTTCCGATTCCTCGGTTGTTTCGGATTCGGACGAGGTGCTTTCCTTCTGCGAGGGCGGCGGTGCCTGGGTGTTGACCACGATTCCGCGCTTGCCGGTGTCCGGGCCTGGCATTTCGGGCCTGTCCACGGGCCAGCGGAACAGCACCGCCAGGTGCAGGATCACCGCAAGGCTGATGGAGACAATGGCAATGAGCGAGCGGGTGCGTTCCGGTGTCATTGGCCCGGGTCCGTCAGCAGGATGACCTGGGGGTGACCGGCCTCGTCCAGGGTCTGGAACAGGCTTTCAAGCTCCGCCATGGAAAGCTGCTCGTCCACGCCCAGCCGCAGCCGGTCGGATTCGTCGTAATCGGGCAGCTTTTCGCCCAGTGCGCTCCGCTCAATGGGCGAGCCCTCGAAGCGCAGGTTGCCGTCCGCTTCCACCACCAGATCCATGTCCGGGCGGCGTTCATCGCGGCCGTTGGCGGTATCCGGAAGCGCGGGAAGCTGGTCCTGGAGGACGATCCCCACGATCAGGAAGAACAGAAGCAGCAGGAAAACCACGTTGATCAGCGGCAGCAACCCTTCCTCAAGCTTCTCGGTCAGCGAGGGGTCATTGTCGGATTCGGGGAAAAACGGTTGTTGCTGTTTCATGGGGCGTCCGGGGTTTTGCCTGCGTCACGCTCCCAGCTGGCGCTGACACCGGCGTCATCGGCCACGCCCAGCCAGTGGGTGAAACGGCCCAGGGCCACGTCATCATCGGTGCTGATCTCGATGCGTTCGCCCCCGAAGTTCTGGATTCGCTCCGTCAGCGCCGGTTCATCCAGCGTCTCGCCATTCCACTTGAGTCCTTCCTCTGTCAGGTGGAGTCGGGCCGGTGTGTCGTCCGATGCCTCGCCGCCGGAATCCGGGGCCGGTGTATCCAGCTGCAGCAGGCCGACCGGCTCCATGCGGGAGGTGAGCATGAAGAACAGCAGCAGAATGAAGACCACATCGATCAGCGGCGTGAGCCGGATGGGCACACGCCGGCTGGGTCGGGGCTCAAGCCATTGCATGGCGCTGGGTGTTTTCCTGCCTGTGGTCGTCGCTGTGCTGCTGGGCCCCGGTGGCGGTAACCGCCTCGCGGGGCTGGTTGCCCGGCACTTCGCGCCGGAAGATCCGGACCAGCAGGTCGTTGATGTGTTGCTGCATGCGCCGCATCCGGAACTCCATCCAGGCGGCAATGGCAGCGAAGGGAATGGCGATGGCCAGGCCCGTTGCGGTCGTGGACAGGGCCTCGTAGATACCGCCGCTGAGTTCGGCGGGGTCCGCCTGGCCCTGAGCGTTCGCCATGGCGTCAAAGGCCGTCATCATGCCCATCACGGTGCCGAGCAGGCCGATCAGCGGTGCCAGCGCGGCGATCACTTCCAGGATCTTCAGGGGCGATTCAAAGGGCAGAAGGAGGCGCTGGGCGCGGCGGGCGACTTCATCGCGCAGGCTGCTTTCCGTCTCGCCCTGGCTGCGGCGGTGCATGACGAATGCCAGAAGCCCGGCGAGCGGGTTGCGCTGGCCGCTGAGACTGCGACGGGCGGCATCGTCCTCGCCGTCACACCACTGGTCGACGCCATCCCGGATGCGGCGGTTGAGCCGGGGCGCCTGCAACAGGCTTATCACCAGCGTGTAGAGCGCCGTGCCCAGCCCGAGCACGGAAATGGCCAGGAGTACGCCCATCACAGGGCCACCCATTGCGAGGAGTTCGGTTATCGGGGCAAGCAGTTCCCCGGTAGTGGGTGTGGAAAGACTCATAAGCGTTGCCAGCCCCTCTAAGGGGTAATCCGCGAAGCGATGATCGAATGATAAACATTATCATTCAAAAAGTGAAGGGACCTGGAGCAGGATGCAGGCACCCGGGGCCCTAAAGGGCGCCGGGTGCGGGTAGCAGCCTTCGCGGGTGCGTCAGTGGAGGTGGGTGCGGCTGTCGCCGGCAAATGGCGCCTTCTCGTCGAGTTTTTCCGTTACCGTATCGATGATGTCCAGATAGGTGCTGGATTCACGGAAGGACTCCGTGGCCGGCGCGAAAACATCGCCCAGGCTTGGCTGCATGGGGGGGTCCTTGCCGGGGTCCGCCTCATCGCGCAGATGGGTCAGCTCCCTCAGACCGGTGACGACCCCCATACGCGGCTCGCGGATCTGTTCATAGGCACGGAAGTACAGGCAGCCGGGAGTACCGATCTGGACGATCAGCGTATCCAGGGATTCGTCCTCCCCGTCGCGCTGGATGGTGGTCCAGGCGGAGAAATAGAGCATGACCGCCGGAGCGTCCATTTCCTCACGTACCGTTCGAAGGGCGTTCTGCCATTCCTCGTTTTCCGCATCCTCCGGCAGTCCGCCGAGTACGAGCTGGACGTTGTTACCATCGCCGAGCACCACGGCTGTCGGTGGTACGTCGTATTCCCCGAGAATACCGGCATGGGCAATGGTGATGGCGTCGTGCATGAGATCGGTCACGGGCACCTCCCTTGGAGTCGGGTCAGGTCGTTCACTGGGACCTGACCCTAGAATAGACGCTTTGGCAGGGAATCTCGACCCCCGTTCAGCGGGAACCATCGGTATGGCATAGTGACAGCGTGTTACCCGCCCCAGGAGAAGAGGATTTGTCGCACACTCCCGAGCAGCGCCTTTACCGCGCCTGGCTGGTCATGGCCCTGCTTATCACAGTTATGGGGGTTGCGGCCCTGGCATACAACCCGGTGCCGGCGATTGTGACCCTTGCGGCCGCCGCGTTCTGTGGCTGGCGGGCCTGGCTTGCCCGCCCCCGTGCGCCGGAGCCGCTGTCTTTCCGGCTGGAAACGGATCCCGCCCCGGGTTCGCTCGGGGGCGACGTGGGCGGCCGGCTCTACCCTGAGGACGGCACTGCCTTCCCGGCGGACCCCGAGGTCACCCTGGTCTGCACCCGACTCTGCGAGAAAGCCGGCCACCAGACGGTCTCCCACCGTCGTGACTGGGTCTGGTGGGAGACCCGGCCGGCCTTCACCGAGTCAAACTGCCTGGCTTTCCGCTTCGAGCCGCCGGGGTCACTGACCGGCACGGAGCCAAGGCCGGACCTCAGCGAGACCGAATGGCGCTGTCATCACTATTGGACGCTGGTGGTGCAAGGTACTGTAGCGGGCCAGGTGCGTGAACAGCGGCTACGGCTTCGGGTGACGCCCGGGGATGCCCGTATGGTTCAGCCGCTCGCCCCTGAGTCGGAAGGGCGCAACCAGCCTCTGGCCCGGGATGAACAGGAACCGGCGGACGCCATGCTCGAAGCCTGATTGCGGCCGATGCGGATTGCGCCGACCCCGGGCCTGCACCATGCTGAGGCTGTCACCGTTCCGATGAGGCCGTCATGAATACCGAGCTGCTTGAGATCCGCGACCACATGGCCCGCTTCCCGCCGTTCGACGGCCTGGATGATGACCTTATTGATGACGTTGCCGGGTCTGTTGATGTGGCCTATTTCAAGGCGGGCTCCATGATCCTGGAGGCCGACCGCGAACTCCACGACCTGTGTTACATCCGAAGCGGCGCGGTGGAGATCTACCGCCGCAACAACGACCTCTACAACCGCCTGGGCGAAGGCGATATCTTCGGGCACTTCAACCTTCTGCGGAATAACAGGGTGCGCTTCCCGGCGCGGGCCATGGAAGACACTCTCATCTATTTCATACCGGATTCGGTTTTCTATCAGCTCTGCGAAACGGACGACGCCTTTGCCGAGTTCGTGGAAGTAGAGAAGCCGCGCCTGCAGGCCACAGTCGAGGCCCAGCACAAGAGTAACGACCTGATGAGCACGCGGGTGCGCAAGCTGGTGAACCGCCTGCCCCTGCTGCTCGAGACGGATACCACGGCGCAGGATGCGGCTGCCCGTATGACCGGGGAGAATGTCTCTGCGGCACTGGTGGTGGAGCCCGCTGTGGATGCGGACTCGGTGATCTACACGGGGGCTGATGGGCGTCAGTGGGCCCTCAGGGGCATCCTCACCGATGCTGACCTGCGGGTGCGGCTGGTGGCCGAGGGGCTTTCAGGAGAAACCCCCGTGAGTCAGCTGCACAGCGGTACACTGATCTCGATCCAGTCGGATGAAACCGTGCAGGAGGCGATGCTCAGCATCCTGCGTAACAACGTCCAGCATCTGCCGGTGCTGCATCGCCGGCGGCCCATCGGGCTTCTGCATCTTTCCGACATCATCCGGTATGAA
>NZ_CAJXMA010000132.1:0-4377 GCF_913056445.1 uncultured Halovibrio sp. | reverse complement strand
AAGCGCCGCCGCTGTGGGCCGTTGCCCCGAAAGAGATGCGTATTCTACACCCTGCGCCGTGAGCGTCAACACGTTTTAAAGCTCCGCTGGCACAGTGTTTCGGTTTCCACGTATCCAGGCGTAACAGGGGCTTTTTTCAGCCCTGGTCGCTGGCCCCGAATGCCGCCTTCAGCGCGGTTCGATAGCGCTCCGCATTCTCCACGTAATGCGCCGCGCTGTATTCCAGCATGGCCTTGGGCTCGTCACTCAGGGTGCGCTTGATGACGCCGGGCGAGCCCACAACCATGGAACCATCCGGCACCTCCATACCTTCCGGGATCAGCGTATTCGCCCCAATCAGGCAGTACCTGCCAATGCGCGCCCGGTTCAGGACCACCGCATTGATACCGATCAGGCTGTAATCGCCCACTTCACAGCCGTGGAGCATGGCCTGGTGGCCCACCGTAACGCCACGCCCCAGAGTGAGCGGCAGGGATGGATCAGTATGGAGCACGGCCCCATCCTGAACATTACTGTCCTCGCCGATGGTCATCAGTTCATTGTCGCCGCGGATAACGGCGTTGAACCAGACGCTGCTGCGTGCCTCAAGCAGAACAGAGCCAATAATGGTGGCGTTGTCGGCGATAAAGTGACCGTCGCCGCGGATTTCAGGCCGGCGGTCTTCCAGTTCGTAGATCATTCTCACCCCTCGCGTGGTGGCTTTGTTATATCAATGGCGGCATCAAAGGCCATGTTCAGGCATTCCACCAGAATGATGGCGGACAGACCCCAGATGTCATGCTCCTGCCAGCGGTAGCACGGCACGTACAAGCGCCAGTCGTGGAAACTGATCTCATCCGTCCGGCTGCGACGGTCATCCAGAAGCCACCGCACGGGCACCTGGAAAACGGTTTCCACCTCTCCCGGTTCGGCGCAATAGGGATAGGTTTCCGGAACAAGCCCCACATAGGGCGTCACCAGAATGCCGTGACGGGAGACCACCTGGCTCAGTTCGCCCAGCAGCTCCACCCGCTCGGGAGGCAACCCGACCTCTTCATGGGTTTCACGCAGCGCTGTAGCTTCAGGCCCCGCATCCTCCTCACTGGCCATGCCGCCGGGAAACGCGACCTGACCGCTGTGGGGGCCATTGCGGGCGGCCCGGCGCGTCAGAACAATCTCCGGATCCCGCGCGTTCGTAATGGGAACCAGCACACTGGCGCGCGGATAGGCCAGCGGCAGCGCCCTGGGCCGATATTGACTGAACCGTTGCAGAAGATCCTGTTTCAAAGGTGTGACCCCGAGTTCCCGATCGTATTCGACATTATGAGATAATGCGGGTGGCCGCAATGGCCGCCGAATCAACCAGTGGCGCCGGCCCGCCGAAAAGGGTCGGAAACAGAAGATGGCCAGGAGACGGGCATGCAGTACTGCAGCAGCTGCGGGGCAAACGTGGAGTTCCGGATTCCCGAAGGTGATGACCGGGAGCGCCACGTGTGCCACAACTGCGGCACGATTCACTACATCAACCCACGGATCGTGGCGGGGACGATTCCGGTCTGGGAAGACCGGATCCTGCTGTGCCGGCGCGCGATCGAGCCCCGCTATGGGTTCTGGACGCTACCGGCGGGATTCATGGAGAACGGCGAGACCACCACGGAAGCCGCTATCCGTGAAACCCTCGAGGAGGCCGAGGCCCGCGTGGAACTGGACGGCCTCTACACCGTCCTCAACGTGCCGCACATCGACCAGGTGCACATGTACTTCCGTGCCCGCCTGATCGATGGCCAGTTCGGAGCCGGCGCGGAATCACTGGAAACAGCCCTCTTCCGGGAAAGCGAGATTCCGTGGGAAGAGCTCGCCTTCCCCACTGTCACCGAGAGCCTGAACCGCTACTTCCGCGACCGCAACGCCGCGGATGCCCAATACGGTGTGGTGGTGGATGACATCCGGAGACGCCTCGAGCGCAACGGCTGAGCGCTCAGAAGTCCTCCATCCGATAGACCTCGTAGGCCGGCTCCTCGTAGGGATGCCCGGCCTTCATGGCCCTGATGACGGCACGGATCAGGTCCTCCTCGCAGACCAGCTCAACCCGGTACTCAGGAACCGTCTCAATCTGCCCCTGATGACCGAGAAACGGCTGACTGCCATCCATGGGACGGAACTGTCCCTGCCCCTTCGTCTGCCAGCAGCAGCTGTCGTAGTTCCCGATCCGACCACCGCCAGCGGCAAAGACCGCGGTCTTGGTCTGCTCCAGATAATCCTCCGGAACGAAGAAACAGATCTTGTACATACGTGCCTCCCGAGAGCCCTGAAAGTTAACCACAGAATCTGTGGAAAACTCTGTGAACAATTTATGGGAACAGCCTCTGAAACCGCTCAGTGACGGGCTCAGCCTCTCATTGATGAGATTTTCACCGAAACCCGATAGTTCTTTATTTTCAGATAGTTACGAATATTGAACACTTATTCGGCAGTTCGATTCAGCTTGCTATCTAAACCCGCCTGAATCGATACTCCAATGTGAATAACGATGCTGTGTCAAGGCCTTAACCGACCCATTTACGGGCATTACGGAACAATCTGAGCCAGGCACCGTCCTCGCCCCAGTTATCCGGATACCAGCTGCACTGAACCGACCGGAACACCCGCTCCGGATGGGGCATCATGATGGTGGCCCGACCGTCTTCGGAACAGAGCCCGGTAACCCCTTCCGGAGAGCCGTTGGGGTTATGCGGGTAGTGTTCCGTCGGGCGCCCGTAATGGTCAGCGTACCGCAGAGCCACCTGGTTGCCTTCCCGGAGCCCCCGCAGATCCGAGCCGTTACGGAACTCGGCCATGCCCTCGCCGTGAGCCACCGCAATGGGCAGCCGTGAGCCCGCCATGCCCTGGAAAAAGGCGGAGCTGGATTCCGGCACTTCCACCATAACGGTGCGCGCCTCAAACTGTTCCGAACGGTTACGCACAAAGCGCGGCCAGTGCCCGGTTCCGGGAATCAGCTCCCGCAGCTCCGCCAGCATCTGGCAGCCGTTGCAGACTCCCAGGGAGAGCGTGTCCCCACGCTCGAAGAACGCCTGGAACTGGGCCCGGGCACGCTGATTGAACAGGATGGACTTGGCCCAGCCACCGCCGGCCCCAAGCACATCACCGAAGGAGAAGCCACCGCAGGCCACCATGACGTGGAACTCATCCAGGGTCATCCGGCCGGAGAGGATGTCGCTCATGTGCACATCCACCGTATTGAACCCGGCCCGGTCGAAGGCCGCCGCCATCTCCACCTGGCCATTGACGCCCTGCTCCCGCAGCACGGCCACGGACGGTCGCGCCCCTGTGTTCACCAGCGGCGCGGCGATGTCCTCGCCGGGATCAAAGCTGAGATCAACATGGAGACCGGGATCGGCATCATCCGCCAGGGTCTCGAACTCCTCATCGGCACAGTCACTGTTGTCCCGGATGGCCTGCATGCGATAGCTGGTCTCGGCCCATTTCTGCGCCAGTTCCGCGCGACCACGGTCAATGAGCGCTTCGCCCTGGAAACTGAAGTTCAGCCTCTGGTCCGAAGCCGGCGCCCCGATCATGGCGATATGACTGGAAAGCCCGGCTTCCTCCATGGCCGCCAGGACCGCACTCACATTGTCGCGCGCCACCTGGATCACCGCGCCCAGCTCCTCGTTGAACAGCTCGCGCACCAGATGGCTGCTGTCTTCCAGCAGTGAATCCAGGGTGATCCGGAGACCGGTGCGGCCGGCAAAGGCCATCTCGCAGAGCGTGGTGAACAGCCCGCCATCAGAGCGGTCATGATAGGCCAGCAGCAGCCCCCGGCGATTCAGCGACTGGATGGTCTCGAAGAAGCCCCGCAGCTGTTCCGGCTTCTCCACGTCCGGCGCCACCGCGCCCATGGCGCCATAGGCCTGCGCCAGGGCCGAGCCGCCCAGCCGGTTCCGACCCTCGCCCAGATCGATCATGATGAGTTCGGTGGGGCCCTGGTCGGTCCGCAGTTCCGGCGTCAGCGTTCTACGGACGTCATCCACCGGCGCAAAGCCCGTAGTCACCAGTGACAGGGGCGAGGTGACGCTGCGCGATTCGCCCTCCTGTGACCAGACCGTCTTCATGGAAAGCGAATCCTTGCCCACGGGGATCGTGATTCCCAGCTTCGGGCACAGATCCATTCCGACGGCGCGCGCCGTCTCGTAAAGGTTCTCATCCTCGCCGGGGTGACCTGCGGGCGCCATCCAGTTGGCGGACAGGCGCACGTCGGTCAGCCGGGCAATGGGCGCCGCCGCGATGTTGGTCACGGCCTCGCCGATGGCCATGCGGCCGGAGGCGGCCGGATCGATCGCGGCGATGGGCGTGCGCTCGCCTATCGCCATGGCCTCGCCGGTATGACCGCTGAAGCCGCTC
>NZ_CAJXMA010000131.1:0-4443 GCF_913056445.1 uncultured Halovibrio sp. | reverse complement strand
CCCCACCTGTGATGGCGCCCGTCTGAAGACGGAATCGCTGCTCTGGCGCCTGGGCTCGAAAGCGGATGCGGACACGGTTGTCGATCCGGCTGAGCGCTTCCGGCCCGTTGGCGTCACCCTGCCGGAATCCACGCTGGAACAGCAGCCGGGCCTGAACCTGGCGGATCTGATGAACCTGCCGCTGGGGCGGGTCGCGGCGCTGTTTGAGCGTATTCAACTGCCCGCGCCCCTGGACGAGGCCGCGGACCTGCTTTTGGATGCGATCCGGGCGCGCATCGGGTACCTCGTAGCCGTGGGGCTGGATTACCTGACCCTGGACCGCCAGTCGCGCACGCTTTCCGGCGGCGAAGTCCAGCGCATCAACCTGACCACGGCGCTGGGCACCTCGCTGGTGAATACCCTGTTCGTGCTGGACGAGCCCAGCATCGGTCTGCACCCACGGGACATGGATCGGATCATCGGCGTCATGCACCGCCTGCGTGATGCTGGCAACTCCCTGCTGGTGGTTGAGCACGACCCGCAGGTGATGCACGCCGCCGACCGCATCATCGACATGGGGCCGGGACCGGGCGAGCAGGGCGGGCGGATCGTGTTCGAAGGCTCGCCGGATGCGCTCATGGCGGACAGCCAGTCACTGACGGCGGATTACCTGACCGGTCGCCGCCAGGTGAACGCAGGCGAACAGGCCGCTGGCGCCAACCCTGTCGATCCGGGGAATGCCATCCGCATCCGCGGCGCTCGCGAACACAACCTCAAGAACCTGGACGTTGATCTTCCCCTGAACGCCCTGGTCGTGCTCACGGGCGTCAGCGGCTCCGGTAAGTCCACCCTGATGGAAAGCGTACTCTACCGCGCCGTTGCTGAGCTCAAGGGCCGTCCCGGCGAGGTACCCGGCGTTCATGACGCCATTGAGGGGCATGAGCGCATCGATGATGCTGTGCTCATCGACCAGTCGCCCATCGGGCGGACCACGCGCTCGACACCGGCCAGTTACGTGGGCGCCTTCGATGCCATCCGCAAGGTCTTCGTGGGCCTGCCGGAGGCGAAGGAGCGCGGTTACACCCTGGGGACGTTCAGCTTCAATGCCGGTAACGGGCGTTGCCCCACCTGTGGCGGCAACGGTTTCGAGCATGTGGAGATGCAGTTCCTGAGCGACGTCTACCTGCGCTGCCCGGACTGCGATGGCCGGCGCTTCCGCCCCGAGATTCTGGAGATAACGCTGCCGCCGTCCACGGAAAGCCCTGTGCCGCCGCAGTCCATCGCGGATGTTCTGGAGATGTCCGTGAACCAGGCGGTCAGCTTCTTTGCGGACTACCCGAAAGTGCTTCAGGGCCTGGAGCCGTTGCAGGCGGTGGGCCTGGGGTACATGAGCCTGGGGCAGCCGGTGCCGACCCTTTCCGGCGGCGAAGCCCAGCGCCTCAAGCTGGCCGGGCACCTGGCGAAGGCAGCCGGGCGCAAGGGCGCCAGTGATCACCTCCTGTTCCTGTTCGACGAGCCCACCACTGGCCTGCACATGGACGACGTGGCCACGCTTCTCGGAGCTTTCCGCCGGCTGCTGGCCGAAGGGCATTCTCTGGCCGTGATCGAGCACAACCAGGACCTGATGGCGGCGGCGGACTGGCTGATTGATCTTGGGCCCGAGGGTGGTGACCGGGGCGGGGCACTGATCGCCAGCGGCACACCGGAGCAGGTCATGGCAGTGCCCGGCAGTCACACCGGGAAAGCACTCTGGGACTATCTGGGGCAGGGCACGGAAGCCGAACCCCAGCCCGCGGTGGCCGAGGCACCGGCGCCGTACAGCGGTGATCCGGATGCGATCACCATTCACCATGCCCGCGAGCACAACCTCAAGAACGTGGACATCCGCATCCCGCGTAACCAGATGACGGTGCTCACAGGGCTCTCCGGCTCCGGCAAGAGCACCGTGGCCTTCGACATCGTCTTCAACGAGGGCCAGCGGCGTTACCTGGAATCCCTGAACGCGTATGCGCGCCAGTTCGTCCAGCCCGCCTCGCGGCCGGACGTGGATGCAGTCTTCGGCATTCCGCCCACCGTCGCCATTGAACAGCGCACCAGCCGGGGTGGGCGCAAGAGCACGGTGGCCACCATGACCGAGCTCTATCACTTCCTGCGCCTGCTGTTCGTCAAGCTGGGCACCCAGTACTGCCCGGACTGTATGATTCCCATTGACGAACAGACGCCGGAGGCGATCCGGGCCCGCATCCTGCGCGATGCGCGAGGCCAGGAGGCGACGCTGCTGGCGCCCATGGTGGTGGCGCGCAAGGGCTACTACACGGACCTGGCCACCTGGGCCGGCAAGAAAGGCTTCGAGCACCTGCGGGTGGACGGCGAGTACCAGCCCACGGGCAACTGGCCGCGCCTGGCACGCCACCAGGAGCACGACATTGACCTGCCCATGGGCACGGTCACCGTCACGCCGGGCAACGAGGCGACGCTGGACCGGCTTATTGGCGAGGCACTGGCCTACGGCCACGGCACCATGAAGCTCCTGAGCGACGCCGGTGAGACCATCTTCTCCACCGAGCGTGCCTGCCCCGGCTGCGGGCAGAGTTTTCCGGAGCTGGATCCGCGCCTGTTCTCCTACAATTCCAAGCACGGCTGGTGCCCGTCCTGCTACGGCACGGGGCTCGCGCTGAGCGGATTCGACGAGGAGCAGACCGGCGAGGAATCCGTCTGGCTGGAAGCGGACGACGACCATGAGCCTGGCGTCTGCCGCGCCTGTTCCGGGCGCCGGCTCAAGCCGGAGGCGCTGTCGGTCTACTTCCGTGATCGCAACATCGCCGAATACACAGCGCTCTCGGTGGCCGAGGCAGCCGGGCGCTTCGAGGCCCTGGCGCTGACGGGCAGGGATGCGGAGGTAGCCCAGGACATCATGCCCGAGATCCGGGCCCGACTGGACTTTCTCCAGCAGGTGGGGCTGGCCTATCTGAACCTGGATCGGGCCGCGCCCACGCTCTCCGGCGGTGAAGCCCAGCGCATCCGCATCGCCGCCCAGCTGGGCTCCAACCTCCAGGGCGTGTGCTACATCCTGGACGAGCCCACCATCGGCCTGCACCCGCGCGATAACCGCATGCTGCTGGACACCCTTGGCCGGCTGGAAGGCAAGGGCAACACCATCCTGGTGGTCGAGCACGACGAGGACACCATCCGCCGGGCGGAACACGTAATCGACCTGGGCCCAGGGGCTGGGGTTAATGGCGGGCGCGTGGTGGCGGAAGGCACCGTCGCGGAGCTGGAGGCCAACCCGGAATCCACCACGGGCCGCTGCCTGGCCGATCCCATCCGCCACCCGCTGATCGCCGAGGAACGGCGGCCGGCCGAGGCGGAACACTGGCTCTATGTCAGCGAGGCAAGCCTGCACAACCTGCGCGGGGTGGACGTGCGCCTGCCGCTGGAGCGGCTGGTGTGTGTCACCGGCGTTTCCGGCTCCGGCAAGAGCTCACTGGTGCGGGGCATCCTGCACGATAACCTGCGTGTTCTGAACGGGGCAGGACGGGATAGGAAGCCCACAACCCGGGGGTGTCGGCGAATCGAAGGGTGGCAGAACCTGGACCGGGTGTTCGAGGTGGATCAGACACCCATCGGTAAGACCCCGCGTTCCTGCCCGGCCACCTATGTGGGCATCTGGGACAACATCCGCAAGCTGTTCGCCGGCACCGAGGAAGCCCGCCTGCGTGGCTACAACGCGGGTCGTTTCTCGTTCAACACGAAGGAGGGGCGCTGCCCGGGGTGTGACGGCCAGGGCCTGAAGCGGGTGGAGATGAACTTCCTGCCGGACGTGTCCGTGCCCTGCGAGGTCTGCGGGGGCGACCGTTTCACCCCGGAGACCCTCGCGGTCACCTACGGCGGCAAGCATATCGGCGAAGTGCTGCGCATGAGCGTGGACGAAGGCGTCGAGTTCTTCCGGGCGCACTCAAAGATCCACCATGCGCTGGAGCTGATGCAGGCCGTGGGCCTGGGCTACCTGAGCCTGGGGCAGCCCAGCCCGACGCTCTCCGGCGGCGAGGCCCAGCGCCTGAAGCTGGTCACCGAACTGGCCCGCGCAAGACCGGACGTGCGCCGCCAGAACCAGCCCCATACCCTGTACATCCTGGATGAGCCCACGGTTGGGCTGCACATGGCGGATGTCGAGCGGCTGATCCATGTGCTGCACCGGTTGGTGGACGCCGGCAACAGCGTGGTGCTGATTGAGCACAACCTGGATCTTATTGCTGAGGCCGACTGGGTACTGGACATGGGCCCGGACGGCGGCGATGGCGGTGGTCGGGTGGTTGCTGAGGGCGCCCCTGAAGCGCTGGTGGCGAAGAGCCGCGAGAGTGAACCCGCCCGGGTGCTCAGCGATTTCCTGGCCGAAAGGTCTCGCCGTGACTGAGGATCCGGAAATCCGCCGGTGACAGGCCGGCGGCTCTTCGTGCCTGTCTG
>NZ_CAJXMA010000130.1:0-4481 GCF_913056445.1 uncultured Halovibrio sp. | reverse complement strand
TGCCCCAAGCGCTGCGCATTCTCCTCCCGCGTGGTGCGCAGCACCTCCGCTGGCGCATTGATCACCGGAGCACTGAGTTTCCGGCATACCCTGCTCGCATTCCTGAGGCCTTCCTGGCAGCGACCCGCATCGGTAATGCTGTTGTAAACAACATCAACGTCAGGCAGGTCATCCAGTACCTCAGGACAGTCATCGATCACATCCACACTGAGGGAGGTCAGCGTAGCCGCCCCCGTGTCAATCATATGCATCAGATTGTTATGGCCCTCACTGACCGTGAGCTGCCCGGTCGTTGGGTCATAGTGATAGGGGGCACAGCCAACTGTCCCCAGAATCAGTATCCGCAGCTGTTCTTTTCCGGAAGCCTGCGCCTTGGCTACTGGCTGTCGGAAGGCCGCCTGCAGACCCCACTGACAGCTGATCTCTTCCTTGCCAAGTAGACCATAGAGCCCTGACAGGAGCTTTTTCGCTGTCAGCGGCTTTTCCTCCGCGATCGTCACCCAGTGACGGGTCGCGTTGAGCGCATCCAGGTAGCTACCCTGCCGGAGTGCCAGTCCGACGTAACGCTCGATGAGGGTTTCGTTGTTCGGCTCGATACGACATGCCCGGGAAAAGCTGACGACCGCGTCGCCCAGTTTCTGGTTGCTAAGCTGGGCTTCACCCAGCCAACGCCACCCTTCGGGGTCTGCCGGATCGATTGCAAGTATCTGTCTGGCGGCTGCGGTCACTTCAGCCGGGTTGGAAGTATTCTGGAGCCTTGACCGCGCTTGCGACAGTGCTGCCGGTTCCGCAATACGCCCATTACTGTTTCCCCGAGATGCTTTGGCGGATGCCTTGCGGCTCTTACCAACCGTCTGTTTTTTCTGCTTGCGTGCCATTTTCAGAACTCCAATACCAGCCGCACCGAATCACCATCTTCAGACCCAGTGCCTTTGCGATGCCCTTTCATGGACTTTACCCAAAAGGCGCAGGATTTGATGAGGATGAATTCCCAAAACGGGCTTATGGATGTTTGCGGGAGACGGCCGAAAACAGAAAAGCCACCCCGAAGGGTGGCTTTTTTCAGCCTTACGGGTCGTTTTATTCGCGACCGTAGATGGCCATCTGGGTGTTGCTCACCTGCAGGTTGCTGATGCCAACAGAGCCTACGCTGGCAGTAGTGCCGTCACCGCCACCAACGTTGATGGTCGGCATCCAGACGTCAGCCTGGAAGTTATCCAGATTGACGCGGAGCGTTTCACCGTTGGCAGTACCAGTGCCACTGAGAGCCTGACCCTGGCCAATGTCCATGCTCACGATGGCAGCGCCACCGCCCAGCACGTCACCATTGCCCTTGGCTGCGCCTTTCAGGACAGGCAGCGAGCCGGCGCCGGCCATGCGCATGCCTTCCAGGCCAACAGAAGCCACGTCGAACTCGGCATTGAGGTTATCAATGGCGAACCCGGCTTCGATTTCCAGTGAGCCGGAAGAACTGTCACCACCAACCACGTTGTCAGTGCGGGCAATGATGTCCAGCTGGCTCAGGAACACATCCATATCAATGGAGGAAACCAGTGTGGCGGAGGAATCGCCATCGGAGGACTCAAGCTGGAGGGCATTATTGGCGGTGCCACCAACGTTGAGGTTCATGTCCACCGGCACGGCATCGCCATCCGCATCCGTCTTGTAGCTCTGCACTGAGATCAGGGCATCACCATCATTCAGTGTCAGATCCTGACCACCAAGACCCGCATCGGAACCCGCTTTCGAGCCGAAATCCGACAGGCTGTCTTCCGCGGTCTGGCCGCTGGGCAGGTCAACATTGATGGCGACATCAAGCCCTTCACCAAACGGACCACCGGAGTCCATGCCACCGATGGACAGGTTGTTGACCAGCAGGGAGCCTGTAGCAGCGCTGTCAGTGCTCTGGCTGTATTGGATCTGGTCCATGCTGACCTGGGTGTTCAGCTCGATGGTGACACCGGCCTGGCCAGTGGTGTCGCCCATCGCCTGATCGGACATGGCCGTCAGTTCCGCCTGTGCGGCGAACGGTGCTGCGGCAACGGCTGTTGCCAGTGCAAGTTTATTCAGGCCTTTCATGATTGTTCTCCTTAGAGATTCTTTGATTGCTTCGTTTATTTTTATTGCCGGTCATTTCTGACCGGGCAATTGTGATTCTAGGTCAGACAATCAGATCATAGAGTGAACAGGTTCACAGGTGATGAGCAGTGGCAGGAGGAAAACCTGAATTGTGATTCTATTAACATTCGGTCAGACATTTAACAAAAACGGCCACCGGGGGTGGCCGTCATAATGACCTGATAATCCTAGGGAAAGGCCTTTTATCCATTGCTCTGGCGCTGTGCCGCCTTGCGCATCATCTGCTTGACCGCCATCTGGAGTTCCGGCTCGATCTGCTGGGACACGGGCTCCCCGAAGACCCATCCGTCCTCACTGTTCTGCCAGTAAGGAACGGACATGAGCAGGCCAAGGCCACCAAGATGCTGCAGTTCAACCATCAGGAACCGTACGTCATCGATACCCCGGTCCCCTTTGATGGATTCCTCCAGCTGCTTCTGGGTTTTTTCCTTGAGCCCTTCCGGCAGCGCCATGGTCATGAAGAGACCGCTGGCTGCCAGATTCCCCCGGAGCGCGTTGGTGATGATCGTCTTCTGGACAGCATGGGCTGCAACTTCAGCCTTCAGCTTCTGCTCCGGGTTGATGTGCAGGAACTGGCCCTTGCCCTGATGGTTCGAGACGTAGCCATAGGGCACAAAACTGCCATTCTCCCGGATGCTTTCCTCAGCCTTGACCTTGCCTTCCTTGAAGAGCTTTTTCAGCATTCCGACAACCAGCTTCTGCTGTTTTTCCGAAAGCTGGCCAAACGCCATTTCCTTGGCACCCTTCTCCTCCAGGGCCTCTCCGCCCTCCTGGCCCAGCGCAGCGGAAGGAACCAGGGCACAGATGATGAGAGCACAGAGCAGCGTTCGAAACATGATATAACCTCCAGACGTTAGCCGTACCAATCGGGCCAATTGTGCCTCACAGCACCGCAGACGCGACCTTCACGGGGTCACATCCCGAGTACTGAACGGTTAAACTGTGATGCTTTTCACTGGAATCGCCATGGAATCGACTCACGTCCTGTCACAGCTGAGCTGGTCGGCGCTGGCACAGTCCCTTGCGGATGAGCCCGGCTTCTGCCTGTTTGATGTGCCCGGCGCAACGCATGAGCCCGCGCCGATACGGGTCATGACCGCCCTGCCCCGATTCCGGGAGACCTGTTATCAGTGCGCCGACCACACCGCCGGACTCAGCCAGCGGGCGCGGCAGGCGCCCGAAGATAGCGCCGGTTGGCTCCCGCTGAAGCTCGGATTTGTGAGTTATGGCGATGGCGAAATGGAACTGCCGACGCGCAGGCCCTCGCCCAGCCCGCTCATACAGGTCAACGAGTATGACTGGCTGATCCTGTACCGCCCGGAAACCGGCGCAATGGAGCTGCGCATCCACAGGGACTGCCCACCAGGGCGCCGGCAATACATCCACGGGCGCCTGAACGCGCTCATGGGTGCACATCATGCCGCGCACAAACCCGGTTTCCACCTGACATCGGGATTTGCGGCGCTCCAGTCCCGTGCGGACTACATGGAGTGCATCCAGCGGATCCATGACTACATCCACGCCGGTGACGTCTACCAGGTCAACTACGCCCAACCGTTCCGGGCACGCTATGAGGGCCACCCCATCCACGCCTTCCAGGCACTCCACTGGGCCAACCCCGGTCCCTGCTCAACCTACTTCGATACCGGCGTCAACCGCATCCTGAGCCTGTCTCCGGAGCGGTTCCTGAAGGTAAGGCGGGGACAGGTGGAGACCCGCCCCATCAAGGGCACCCGGGGTCGTGGCAGCACCCCCGAGGAGGACCGGAAGCTGGCGGAGGCGCTGCTTACAAGCCCCAAGGACCGGGCCGAGAACCTGATGATCGTGGACCTTCTGCGCAATGACCTGGGCCGCTGCTGCCGCATTGGCTCAGTCCGGGCCGAACCACTCTTCGCCCTGGAAACCTTCACCAATGTGCACCACCTGGTCTCCTGCATCACTGGCGAGCTGGCTCCCGGACTTTCACCACTGGACCTGCTGCTCAGCGCCTTTCCCGGCGGCTCGATCACCGGCGCCCCAAAGCGCCGTGCCATGGAGGTCATCCGGGAACTGGAGGAAGAACCCCGTGGCGTCTACTGCGGCAGTTTCTTCCACTGGACCCCGTGCAACGGCTTCGACAGCACCATCGCCATAAGGACACTGGAGTGCCAGGACGGGGAGATCACCTGTTTCGGCGGTGGTGGGATCGTGGCGGACTCAGAGCCCGAGGCGGAGTACCAGGAGTCGATCACCAAGATCCAGCTGCTCATGGACGTCCTCACGAAGCTGTAGGAGATGGAATAAAGCGGGCAGGCCTTGATCGGGCCGGAAGGAAGAGGACAACCTCCGCCAATGAAAAACGA
>NZ_CAJXMA010000129.1:0-4589 GCF_913056445.1 uncultured Halovibrio sp. | reverse complement strand
CCGTCCTCCCCGCGCGCCTCGGACTGCCCCAGCTCGGCCAGCCGTCGGTTCTGGAAGGCCGCGAAATTCTCTGGAAGCACCGCTACGCGAGCCCCGTCCTCAGCCGCCTGCTCAAGCAGCTCGCGGGCGCGCACCAGATTCTGTTCCACCTCGAAACCACTCACCATCTGAATGGCCGCTACCGATACGGATGCCGTCATCGCTTGATCTCCCCTGCAGGCCTTTCGGGGGCTTCCACACCCACCTCGGGCCGTTCATAGCTTTCCAGATCCGACTCCGTGTCAAACAGATTGCGGAGTTCAACCTCCGGGTTGCTCCAGGTGCCCTCCACGGTGTAGGTGGCACTGGTAACCCGACTCAGGATACCCCCAAACACCTTATCGAGCACGAAAAGCGCACCTCCAATGGGGGGCGCATAGCCGAACAGAACCGCCGCCAGAGGAAGATTCTGGGTAACCGGCAGCACCACCACCAGGCGCATATCGAGTGCCTCACTGATCAGATCCGCCTCGCCGCTCATACGGAAACCGCCGGAGGGCGCCTGGATCGACACAGCCGGATCAAAGATCAGGCGACCCTCGTGGATCAGCACTTCCCCTTCGATATGGTCGAACGGAATTCCGGACTCATAGACGTCCGAAAAATCCAGCTGCAGGCGCCGCCAGAGCGTATCCGTGTTCAGCAGGCCAAAAACCCGGAACACACGCGCCCCCTCAATGTCCTGATCAATGATGCCATCCTCAAGCCGGAAGTCCATGGCCGCGCGCAGACCGGACAGGCTGAAATCCGTGGGTCCGCCGGGCCAGGCCATGTTCAGTGAGGCCTCGGTCCGCTGGCTGCTGATCGGAACCATGGTTCGACCGATCAGCGCTTCGAGCCCTTTGAGATCACCGCCATCCAGGGTGCCGGAAAATTCGGTGACGCCACTGTTGGCCGTCGGCTGCCAGGTCAGATTCCCATCCACGACCAGATCCCCCATGGTAAATGCCAGTGGATCCACGCGGATACGGCTGCCATCCGGCACCAGCATCAGCGACAGATCCGTCAGCCGACGGTCGCCGACAACAAGACGGCCGATGCGTATACCCATGTCGGGCCAGTCCCGGGCCCCACTGCTCAGTGTGCCACTGTCCAGCTCTGGCGCTTCCCCGCCGTCAGGCGCCGTTTCCGGAAGCACCAGATGATCGAGATCCACCGCCAGTGCCCGCTCACCGCCATTCCCGACGGTGCCACTGATCCAGTCCGAATCCAGTCGCACCTGCCAACCGCCCCGCAAGTCAGCCTCCGCCAGGATGCGAAGCGGTGACAGAGCCCAGTTACTGAAACGCGGCTCACCAATACCCAGCTCGACCCTGAGCGGAGGCAGGTCAAACCTTTCCGGCGCAGCGCCCTGGCCAGCAGCCGCCTCTTCCCCTGCCGGAACGTCAGCCATGGCCCGCCACCACTGCTTCAGGTCAGCCCCCGGCAGATTACCGGTAATGCTGAGCACCGGCTCTTTCGGAAGCTCCGTGCGGCGCACACCCAGACCAATGCGCCCGCGCTCCACGACCCCGTCACGCACCACCAACCGGAACGCGCCCAGTGGCTCCCAGTCCCCCTCAATGCGCACGGCCTCCGAATCCGCACCACCGAAGTCAACCTGGGTTGTCAGACTGTGGTCATCACCGGCTTCCTTGCTGAACGGTGCCGGCCAGTCCAGAACGAGGCCCGCAAGATCGCCATCCAGCCGCAGGGAAGGGCCTTCCGTGGGCCGAAAGGCCGCACTGTAGTCGAGCCGGCCGCTTACCCTGGGAAGCGGCTCTCCCAGCCACTCCGCCAGCCCTGGCACCGCCAGACGCCCCTGCTGGCGGAAGACCGGGGCCTGCTTCGGACCATCGCGGACCTGCAGCGTCACCGGCTCGCCCATGAAGCGCGCATCCAGGTCCGTATTGCCGAATCCGTCATCCGTGGAGAACCGGATCGGCCCGTTCACATCCCGCCACTCAAGCGCTGCCGGAGCGAAGCGCACGTGACCATCGGACAGGGCAAACCGGAGATCCATCTTTGGATCCCGCGCCTGCCCCGGCCACAGGCTGAGCGACAGGTCGACATGGCTGGAGCCGGTCACACGGAGGTCGCCCAGCCAGTCACCGGCAACCTCTGCGAGGGGGCTGTTGCGCCACTGCTCCGTAAGCAGCTCGCCATCGCGACGGGCCGCGGTATCCACATCCACGCGCAGCCCTTCCCCATCCTCACCCGTTACCCGGATCTGACTGGGCTCAAGCTCAACACCGGCCACCACACCTTCATCCAGCCGGATATGGCCCTCGTCACCCTGCACCCGCACCTGCCCGGCAGCGCCCTCCAGTGCTGGCCACTCAGGATCGTAGGTCAGCTCAGTATCCCGGAAGCGGTACGCCATACTGGAGGTGAAGGCACGATCACGGGCAGTTTCATCGGCATCATCACCTCCGATATCCCCATGACCGTAATACCACCCACGGGTCACGGTGCCCCTGCCTACGGCCTCGGTAAGGAAGGAATAGAGTTCCGGAGGCACCCGTTTCCGGGGTACAAAGCGGCCCAGCATGCCGGTTCTGCCGCCAGCAATGCCGATCCGCAGTGACAGCGTATCCGTGCTGCCTTCATGCAGCCGCAGCCGGAATCCACCGGAGGCATCCATACCCTCATGCCGCCCGACAAGACGCCGTGCGGCCACCTCCCAGCCATCACTGCGACGTGACCAGTGGATGCGACCGGCAAGGCGCTGGAAACGCCAGTCCGTGTGGAACAGCTCCGGGAATCCGATACGGGCCGGGCCGGATTCAAGGGTCACTCGACCTTGCCGGGGGCCGGTCTCAAGGTAGCCGTCCAGCCCGCTGCCAGAAGGGGCCCCTTCGACAGCCGCCACAGCAATATCCTTGAAAGCACCCCGCAGCCGCCAGTCGCCGTTGTCGGGGACGGTGATTTCAAGATGCTCCATCAGGCCTGTGGGATCATGGCCGGCCAGGCGTTCCTGCTCCTCTTTCGGCAACAGGCCGCTGTGGCGCACCAGCGAGCTGGCCGCCCCCAGATCCAGGCCCTGTGCGGCCACTGTCAGGCCAGCACTGGTGCGTTCCGCTCGGGCGGAGAACGCGCCGGCTTCCTGTTCGCCCCAGCGAAAGGCCGAGCCGCGCGTCTCCAGAAGCCAGCCCGCGTCCGTGTGCCGCCACAGCAGATCCGCGCTCAGATCCCTGAGCCGGGCCACAGGAGCCACTGGCGATGCCAGACCGAGCTCAGGTAGCCGCAATGACATCCTTACGCGCTGGAGCTGGGCCCGCCTGAACTTCAGCCAGGTCTCGGCCCGGGCATTCAGCGACTCAACAGCCAGCCCCCGCCATTCATAGGGGGTAAGCAGGTTATTGAAAATGCCGGCGGAGTCCATATCCAGGAAGAGGTCCCCAGTAAACCCGCTGCTCAGAAGGTGCCGTCCCTCCAGAGCAAAGGCGCCGATGCGCCGGCGGTCATCGCCGCCCCCGACCAGGTGCCCACTGGCGGAAAACAGACCGTCCTCAAAGCGCACGTCCATTGCCGGAACACTGAGTGATACAGGCTCCCCGGAAGTCGGCTCGACGCGCAGTCGCAGATCCGTCAGCGTCACAACGGGATCGGACAGAAGCCGCCCCGCCTGATCGATCCATTCGCCCAGATGACCATCCAGTGCAGCCAGCGCATCCGACGCGGCATCCGCCGGCCCCCGGGGCTCGTCGCCACTTTCGGATGGCTGCCATAGGCCGGCAACGGCGACCCCGCCATCAGACTGCTGCACCAGTGTCGCCTCGGCACCACTGGCACGGAGTTCGCGGAACACCAGGCGCAGACGCACCAGCGAGGCCCGGCTGTCGAGGCGCATTTTCAGCTGCCCCAGTGAAGCATCCGCCCGGCCCTTCTCTCCGACCGCCATTTCCCCAACCCGGAGAACGGGATCCAGCCCCTGCCAGTCACCACTCAGGTCACTGAGATGCACAGGCCTGCCCAGCACCTGAGTCAGCGCTGTTTCTATCTCGGCTTCAAAATGATGGAGATTCGCCATGACCTGGCGGCCCAGGCCGACGTAGAGCGCGGCAAGCATCAGCAGCGTCAGGGCGCTGATCCAGACGACCGATCCGGACGCGGTCGAGGCGCTCTTCGACGGCGTCGCGTCGGTGACTGAGTTGGGGACGGCGACGAGCGACGGAACGCTGTCGCTCTCGGTCGACGGGACCAACGTGGCGATCGACGCCGAGACGATCGCGTCGCTCCGGGACGTGCTCGCGGCGGAACTCGACTGAGACGAGCGGGAGAATTCGATTCCTCAACCGAGGAACAGCGGCACGCCGAAGACGACGGCCAGGCCGACGACAAGGACGAGAAGCCCCGTCGTCACCCGGCTCATACCGAACTCCTCCATCGGTGACGTGACGCGTACGTCCACCAGTTCGCTCCCGTGGCCATCGTCGTGTCCGTGGTCGTCGTGGTGGTCGTCCATACCCGACCGTGGGGCGGCGCGATACAAAAACGCACCTGATTGGCGGGCGGGTCCACCGTGTCGGGTCTCTTTTGACGACCGACAGTGTACCCGTTCGTATCAC
>NZ_CAJXMA010000128.1:0-4629 GCF_913056445.1 uncultured Halovibrio sp. | reverse complement strand
GCCTCTACGGCAGGGGCTGATCAGCCCTCAAAGAGCATGTCGCAGGAAAGCCCTTCCTTTTCCAGGATTTCGCGCAGGCGGCGCAGGGCCTCGACCTGGATCTGGCGCACCCGCTCCCGGGTCAGCCCGATCTCGGCGCCCACCTGTTCCAGGGTCATGGTCGAGTAGCCCCGCAGACCGAAACGGCGGCAGAGTACTTCCTGCTGTTTTTCGCTGAGCTGCTCAACCCACTGCCCCAGGCAGCCCTTGATGTTACTCTCCTGCAGCAGCGCGGCCGGGTCTGCCGAGCCTTCGTCCGGAACCGTGTCGAGCAGGGATTTGTCGCCATTGTGCCCGATGGGTGTATCCACGGAGGCAACCCGTTCATTGAGCCCCAGCATCCGTTTCACGTCCTTCACCGGCTTCTCGCACTTCTCTGCGATCTCCTCAGCGGTGGGTTCGTGATCCAGCTGCTGGCTGAGCTCACGCGACGCCCGCAGGTAGAGGTTGAGTTCCTTCACCACGTGGATGGGAAGGCGGATGGTACGGGTCTGGTTCATGATGGCCCGCTCAATGGTCTGGCGGATCCACCAGGTCGCGTAGGTGGAGAACCGGAAACCACGCTCCGGATCGAACTTTTCCACGGCCCGGATGAGACCCAGATTGCCTTCCTCGATCAGGTCCAGCAGCGTCAGGCCGCGGTTGACGTAACGCCGGGCGATTTTCACAACCAGGCGCAGATTGCTTTCGATCATGCGCCGGCGGCCGCTTTCGTCGCCATCACGTGCAAGCCGGGCGTAGTGCTTTTCCTCTTCCGGTGTGAGCAGCGGTGAAAACCCGATCTCGTTGAGATAGAGCTGTGTGGCATCCGCCTGCTGCTGGCGGCTGGTATAGCTGTAACGCGACGTTCTGGAGCGGGCACGTTCAAGCGCTGCCGCATCCCCATCCAGCTTTGTGGCTTCTTCGCTGGCGGCCACGGCCTCTTCCGGATCCATCACCGCCTCTTCCGCCGATGCATCGAGCGCTGCTTCCTGAACCATCTCTTCCGACATAGCTTTCACCCTGCGTTAACTGATCTACCCCTTGAACACTTCCGGCCTTGTTCGACTTCTTATGGGCCGCAAGTCCCGGATCAGCGACGCGGAAGGTACTGCATCGGGTTAACCGGATCGCCCCGTCTCCGTATCTCGAAGTGGAGCATGATCCTGTCGGCGCCCGAATCCCCCATCTCGGCGATGGTATCGCCCTGCCCAACGTTCTGACCCTCTTCCACCAGGATCGTCCGGTTGTGGGCATAGGCGCTGAGGAAGGTCTCGCTGTGGTTCACGATGATGAGGTTGCCGTAACCCAGCAACCCGTTCCCGGCGTAAACCACGCTGCCATCCGCAGCGGCCCTGACGGGGTCTCCCGCGTCACCTCCGATATCAACACCTTTGTTCACATCGGAGCCGTCGGATGAATATTTCGCAATAATCGGGCCAGAATGGGGCCATGCCCAATCGATTTCGGATGACGCTTCATCAGATGCCTGTAACGCATTGTTACTCCGGGAAGCCTGGGGTGACGCCCGCGTCTGGTCTGCGGGTTGCCCGGATGATCCGGACGCCCGTCCGGTTGACGATGAAGCGGTGCCGGATGATGGGGATGAAGCCGAGCCACCACCGGAGCGCCTGAAGTCATCCGGCGCCTCAACGTCGAACTGGATCACCTGACCGGGATGGATCTCATAGGGGGGCTCGATATCGTTGGCAGCCGCGAGTCTGCGGTAATCCCAGCCATAACGCATGGCGATGCTGTAAAGGGTTTCACCCTTCGAGACACGGTGATGCCCCCAGTTCACTCTGGGGTTGTAATCACTGTCGAGGAGCAGATCCGTGGAGTTGCAGCCACCAACCAGAAGCAATACCAGAACGGCCAGGAGCGGTTTTCGGATTGTTCGAATCCCGGTTCCCGCCTGGTTCCGTACAGCCTTTCTGACCGTGTTGAACCCCATCCGTACTAGAACTTTCCGCTATTGATTCTATGTTTTTATTCTAAAAAAATCCTGAATATTCACGAGCCTCTGAGGAGACGCGGGTAAACCGCTCTTTTGTCAGGATAATTTTTACCCAGAATTCAGTTACCCACCCACCCCGAACTGTTACCTGTGGGAACAGTGGGCGTAACAGATCACGCAAAAGCCGTGCGTTACTTCCGACTGTCGCGTGATCCGTCTCAAGTGTATGCCCCGCACGGCCAGGCAACCAGTTACGACTTGCCACAACGACCCAACCACTCAACCAGCAGGATCAGCCCCAGCCCCAGACACGCCAGCACCAGCACCATCCAGGTCTGGGAAGCAGCACCCGTCAACTCCGTATAGCGCCAGGGCGCAAGATTCTCATACAGCAGTGGCTCGGCTTCCCCGCCCGAGCCGGTGCGCCAGGCCACTGCGCGCTTCCAGGGCCACAGATTGGTAAGCGAACCGACCATGAAACCGGTCAGAACCGCCAGCGTCACAGCGGGAAAGCGGGCCAGGGTCGCCGCCACCAGGCGGGCCATGGCAACCAGCCCCAGCGCGCAGCCACCGGCAAACACCGCCAGCGTTGCCAGAGCAGGCTCGCGGATGGCATCGAGGATCGGCTCGTAGAGACCGAGCAGAAGCAGGATGAAGCTGCCGGAAATACCAGGGAGAACCATCGCCGAGATGGCCACAAATCCGGCCCCAAAAGCGATCAACGGTGTCAGGGCCAGGGTGGCGGGCGTCAGCTGGGCAATGCCCCAGGCCACGAGGGTCCCCAGGCCCAGCCCCATCCCGGCAGTCAGTGACCAATGGGGAATCTGCCGCCCCACATGGAGGACTGCCCCAATGATCAGGCCGGAGAAAAAAGCACGGACCAGCATCGGATGCTCATCCAGCAGTGTCCCGATACCGTGCGCCAGGGTCACAACGCTGAAGAGAATGCCGCCCAGAAGCAGCAGGAGGAAGTTTGCGTCCATGGTCTGCCAGGCCCGGACCAGGCTGCGGTCGCGCACCAGGGTCAGCGCCGCTGCTGGGATATTGCCAAGCGCGGCCAGCAGCCGCTGATAGATACCGGTGATCAACGCCATGGTGCCGCCGGACACCCCCGGCACGATATCCGCAGCCCCCATGAGACAACCTCGCACCACAATACCGGGAGCGGACTGGGTGTGGGTCCGGTTCATCGCACCACGCCACCGAGCACGGGCACGAAGCGCACCGGCTCAATCTCCCGGCGCTCGAATTCGTCCCCGTTGCGGGTGATCAGGGTCAGCATCTGGGTATCACGGCCGAGCGGTGCCACAATGCTGCCGCCGTCCGCCAGCTGATCGTACAGCGCTGCCGGTATATCCCCGGGCGCTGCCGTCAGGATCATGCCGTCAAAGGGCGCGGCTTCCGGCCAACCCTGGCTGCCATCCCCCAGGCGCAGGTGGGCATTGCGATAACCCAGCCGCTGCAGGCGCTCCCGGGCCTGGCGATGAAGACCACCAATGCGCTCGATGCTGTAAACCTCCTTGCCGAGATACGCCAGGATGGCCGCCTGGTAGCCGGATCCGGTGCCCAGCTCAAGGATTCGCGTGGCGCCGGCAGCCAGCAGCATCTCGGTCATGCGTGCGACCACATAGGGCTGGGACAGGGTCTGCTGGTAGCCGATGGGCAGCGCCGTGTCCTCATAGGCACGGTGTGACAGCGCCTCATCCAGGAAGATGTGCCGGGGCACATTCGCGATGGCGTCCAGCACTTCCACACGCTGTATGCCTTCATCACTGAGACGCTCCACCAGCCGCATCCGGGTGCGCTGGGAGGTCATGCCGATCCCCTGGAGTTCGGTATTCATTCAGAGTCCGTCTTTCAGCCAGTCGTTCAGGTTCTGGAACGTATCATAGTGGGTCATGTCCACTTTCACCGGTGTAATGGACACGTAGCCCTCACGGATGGCGTGGAAGTCCGTACCAGGGCCGGCATCATCCTCGTCCCCGGCGGCACCGATCCACATCCGCTCGCGTCCACGCGGACAGTGGACCCGCTGGGGCAGCTCCCCCCGGCCACGATGGCCCAGGCGCGTGATCTGGAAGCCCCTGAGCTCATGCCAATCCACATCCGGTACATTCACATTGAGGACCGTTCTGGGCGGCACTGCCAGCGGATCCGGGCGCAGCAGCAGGCTGCGGACCACCCGCGCCGCCGTATCGAAACGCCAGTTACCCTGGTTGGCCAGCGAAACCGCAATCGGCGGATGATGCAGCAGACGCCCTTCAACCGCAGCAGCCACCGTCCCCGAGTAAAGGATGTCATCACCCAGGTTGGAGTGGGTATTGATACCGGAGATGACCCGGTCGAATTCAATCCCGAACATGTCCCCGATGCCCAGATGAACGCAGTCCGTGGGCGTACCGTCGATGGCCGTGAAACCACCGGGTACATCGGTCGCGGAAAGCGGCCGTGTCAGGGTCAGTGCGTTGCTGGCGCCGGAGTGATCCCGGTCCGGGGCGGCAACACGCACGTCCCCCAGGTCCTCCAGAGCGTCGTAGAGTGCCTTGAGCCCCGGGGAATAGACACCGTCGTCATTGGAAAGCAGCAATTTCATGGCGTTCGGGAACCGTCCTCCAGATCCAGAATCTCAGTCATTACCACCGTGGCAAAGCCAC
>NZ_CAJXMA010000127.1:0-4743 GCF_913056445.1 uncultured Halovibrio sp. | reverse complement strand
ACGACCGGATCTACAACAGCGACTCGATCCTGACGCTTTCCCACACGCCGCGCACCATCACCATCTATGGTGCGGGCGTGATCGGCTGTGAATACGCGTCCATCTTCTGCGGCCTGGGCGTGAAAGTGGATCTGATCAACCCTGGCAGCCGTCTTCTGTCCTTCCTGGATGATGAGATTTCGGACGCCCTCAGCTACCACCTGCGGAACAACGGCGTGCTGGTCCGTCACAACGAGAAATACGAGTCGGTGGAGGGGGATGACCACGGGGTGGTGCTGAACCTTGAGTCTGGCAAGAAAGTGCGCTCCGATGCCTTCCTCTGGTGCAATGGCCGAAGCGGCAACACCGGCTCCCTGGGCCTTGAGAACGTGGGGCTTGAGACCAACTACCGTGGCCAGCTTGCCGTGGACGATCACTATCGGACCCAGGTCCCGAACATCTATGCCGTAGGCGATGTGATCGGCTGGCCGGGCCTTGCCAGTGCCGCGTACGATCAGGGCCGCTCGGCCTCGTCGGACATCATGGCGGACCGGTACTTCCGTTATGTGGATGACGTACCCACTGGCATCTATACCATTCCGGAGATCAGCTCCGTGGGTAAGACAGAGCGCGAGCTGACGGAAGCCAAGGTGCCCTATGAAGTGGGGCAGGCCTTCTTCAAGGATCTCGCCCGGGCGCAGATTTCCGGGGATCCGGTGGGCATGCTCAAGCTGCTGTTCCACAGAGAGACCAAGGAGCTTCTGGGCATCCACTGCTTCGGGGACCAGGCGGCGGAGATCGTCCACATCGGGCAGGCGATCATGAACCAGCCCGGTGAGGCGAATACGCTGGATTACTTCATCAACACCACCTTCAACTACCCCACCATGGCGGAAGCCTATCGGGTGGCGGCTCTCAACGGTCTCAACCGGATTTTCTGAGAGACGGTTCCGGGTCTGTGTCGGTCTCCGGGCCGCGCAGGCTCTCTACCTGATGCCCCAGCCGACGCCGGTTTTCGAAGTAGACCAGGGCGCTGGTTGGGTAGTCCGTGATTACGGACGCCACACCCATTTTCTCCAGCATCAGCATGTCGTGGATCCGGTTAACCGTCCATGTGGACACGCTCATGCCTTTGTTGCGGGCGTCGCTGACCAGACCCGCGCTGCAGATCCGGTGGTTGCAGCACAGGTACTGGCAGTCAAGACTCTTGGCCTGCCGGACCGGGGAAGGGAAGCGCCGTTCCGCCACATAGCCCAGGCTCACCCGGCGATCGAGCCTGCGGGCCGAGCGCAGGAAACCGGTATTGCTTGAGGTCAGGGTGATCCGCTCGTAGAGGTTTTCCCGCTGGATCCACTCGACCAGGCGGTTGCAGAGCCGGTTGAGCCGGCCCCGCTCGTCGGACTTCACTTCCAGCTGCAGATGCCTGTAGTCAGGGCAGGCCTGAACCACATCATCAAGACTGGGAATACCCGTGGCGTGGTGCCAGCTCGCGGTGTTCTGGCGGGCGTCCAGAGTACTCATCTCCAGGGCGGACACCGAGCTGACAGCCCGGTCACTGCCCGTGGTCCGCAGCAGGGAGCGATCATGGATGACCACGGGGACTCCGTCCTGGGACAGGATAATGTCCATTTCAAAGCGGCGGATGCCATGGCGGTAGGCGTGCATGAAGCCGGCAAGGGTGTTCTCGGGCGCTTCGCCTTTGGCGCCGCGATGACCGTAGATCAGCATGGGCGCGGATGCCTCCTTCATCCGTTATCGGCGTAGAGCGCGCGCCGTTTGCGGTACGTTTCGTGGCAGAGTTCAACGTCTTTCAGGAACCGGGGCAGATCCCGGGGCAGCATTGCCTGAGGACCGTCCACCAGGGCTTTTTCCGGGTTCGGATGGAAGTCCGCCAGGATCATGTTGGCCCCGGCGATCACCCCCTGGGCAGTGGCGTGGACGATGTCGGAAATTCCATCCGGTGCCCGGTCGCGGACACCCACGGAGTGGGAGGGGTCAATGCAGACCGGCATGCGGGTCAGGCGTTTGACCACCGGAATGTGAGCGAAATCAACAAGGTTGCGGTGTGGATTGCCGGCCTCGGTTTTCATGCCCCGAAGGCAGAAGATCACATTGGTATTGCCCTCGGTGGCCAGGTATTCAGCCGCGTTGAGGGATTCGTTCAGGGTGATGCCGAATCCACGCTTGAGCAGCACCGGGAAGGTGCTCTGGCGACCCAGAGCCTTGAGCAGCTCGAAGTTCTGGGTGTTACGGGTCCCGACCTGGAGCATCACGCCGGTCGGATGCCCGGTCTGCTCAAGGGCCTGTTCGATCTCCCACACATGATTCTCATGGGTCACCTCCATGGCGACTACCCGGATGTCGTACCGGCCCGCGAGTTCGAACACCCAGGGCAGGCAGTCGGCGCCATGGCCCTGGAAGGAGTAGGGGTTGGTGCGGGGCTTGTAGGCGCCCATGCGGGTGCACTGCTGGCCATTGTCCTTCAGGGCCCGGAGCATCTCCTCCACGTGAGTGGGGTTGTCCACCGCGCACAGGCCGGCAAAGACATTGAGGTTGTCCTGGTCAAAGTGGATGCCGTTGTAGTCGAAGCCGGTCTGGCGTTCGGCGTCACTGTGCCTGCCCAGAACACGGAAATCGTCGGAAATGCGGATGACCCGCTCGACGGCGGGCAGTGCTTCAATCTCTCCGGCGTCGAGGGCCTTGGTATCGCCGATCAGGTAGACCTCGGTCAGTGTCTGCTGGCTCCCGAGCACGTCATGGACACGAACCTCGACATTGCTGAGCTGATCGAGGAAGTTCATGGTCTCGCGGTACGCTTCGCTGTCGCGAGCCGTATCCGGGTGAAGTATCAGTAGCATGGGCCCTCCGGGTCTCTGTATGGCGTTCAGGCGGCCTGGATCCAGTCTCCCAGATTCTTCTCCAGCTGACGCTGGTCGGCGGCAAAGCGCCGGATGCCATCAGCAAGCTTATCGGTGGCCATGGCATCCTCATTGAGGTGCCAGCGGAAGCCGCTCTCATCCAGCGGGGGGTATGTTTCCGTTTGGCTGGCGTTCCCGGGATCCAGGCAACGTTCCAGAGTGCCGGTATCCTGTGACAGCGATTCCAGCAGCTGCGGGCTGATTGTCAGCCGGTCGCAGCCGGCCAGGTGCTCGATCTCGCCCTGGTTGCGGAAACTCGCCCCCATGACGATGGTGCGGTAGTTGTGTGCCTTGTAATAGTCGTAGATGCGCTGTACCGAGCGCACACCGGGATCCTCAGCCGGATCAATGGCATCCAGGCCCGCCTGCGCCAGATGCCAGTCGAGGATACGCCCCACAAATGGCGAAATCAGTGTGGCGCCGGCATCGGCGCAGGCCATCGCCTGGGTGAATGAGAACAGCAGTGTCAGGTTGCACGCAATGCCTTCACGCTCCAGAACCCGGGCTGCCTGGATGCCTTCCCAGGTGGCGGCGATCTTGATCATGACCCTGTCGGTGTCCACGCCCCGTTGGCGGTAGAGTTGTGTAAGCTCGCGGGCACGGGCAATGGTGGCATCACGGTCGAACGACAGGCGCGCATCGACCTCCGTGGAGACCATGCCGGGCACGCTCTCGAGGATCTGTTCTCCCGCCAGTACGGCCAGGCAGTCCCCGGCCAGAACCGGGTCCGGAGAGGCGCTCCGGTCCTGTTCCCGGGCCCAGGCCAGTGCCTGTTCCACCAGGTTGCGATAGGCGTCGGAGGACACGGCCTTGAGCAGCAGCGACGGGTTGGTTGTGGCGTCCCTCGGCTGCCACTGACGGATGGCGTCCAGGTCACCGGTGTCGGCGACCACAGTGGTCATTTGGCGGAGCTGATCAAGTTTGGAAGTCATCGGCTGGTTGCGTCCATTGTGCATCCGGGTGTCTGGAACCCTGAAGGGTAACCCGAGTCACGATAGCGCGCTGTCGCCGGTGTCACAAGCGCGGAATCCGCCTGTCAGGCGGCATCGGCCTTTTCCTGGACCAGCGCCAGCGCATCCCGGACAACCCCGGTGCCGGCCCCGGCGCGATGGGCGTTCTCGCTGAGATGGCGGCGGAACTGGCGGCCGCCCGCACAGCCGTGGAAAAGGTTCATGATGTGGCGGCTCATCGCCTGCAGGGGGACGCCCTCGGCCAGGCGCTGTTCCAGATAGGGAATGAACCGCTCAATGGCCTCTGTACGCGTGATGCAGGGCTCTGGTGTGCCGTGGATCTCCGGGTCCACGCGGCTCAGCAGCCAGGGCTGCTGGTAGGCGGCGCGGCCGATCATGACGCCGTCCACGTGCCGGAGCTGTTCGCGAATGGCGTCCATCTGCCAGAAGCCGCCATTGATGATGATTTCCAGCTGGGGGAACCGTTTCCGCAGGGCATGGACCCAGTCGTACTTCAGTGGCGGCACCTCCCGGTTCTCCTTGGGGCTGAGCCCCTGAAGGATGGCGATGCGCGCGTGTACGATGAAGGTGCGGCATCCGGCCTCCGCGACCCGCTCGATGAAGTGGACCAGGTCCTCCCACTGCTCGTGGCCGTCGATGCCGATGCGGTGTTTGACGGTGACGGGCAGGGCAGTGCTCGCCTTCATGGCGGCCACCGCGCGGGCAACAGTGTCCGGCTCCGCCATCAGGCAGGCGCCGATACGGTTGTTCTGGACCCGGTCGCTGGGGCACCCCACGTTCAGGTTGACCTCATCATAGCCCCAGGCCTCGGCCATGGCCGCGCACTGGGCGAGTTCCGCAGGGTCTGCGCCCCCCAGCTGCAGCGCAACGGGATG
>NZ_CAJXMA010000126.1:0-4752 GCF_913056445.1 uncultured Halovibrio sp. | reverse complement strand
GGGTGGTCGCCCCCCGCTGCACATCGCCGGCGGCCAGCCGCTGAAAGGTATTGATTACGAACTGCCCGTGGCCAGCGCCCAAGTCAAATCCTGCCTTCTGCTGGCCGGACTCTATGCTGAGGGTGAGACCGTGGTGACGGAGCCGGCGCCCACCCGGGACCATACTGAGCGCATGCTCAAGGGCTTCGGCTACCCCGTGGTGCAGGACGGCCCGACCGCGCGTGTGACCGGCGGTGGCCGCCTGAGCGCCTGTTCTATCGATGTGCCGGCGGACATTTCCTCGGCCACCTTCTTCATCGTGGCTGCCGCCATTACGCCGGACTCGGACCTGTGGCTGCGCCACGTGGGCGTCAACCCGACCCGTATCGGTGTGGTCAATATCCTGCGCGCGATGGGCGCGGCCATTGAGTTGCATAACGAACGCGAGGCCGGCGGTGAGCCGGTGGCGGATCTGCGGGTTCGCCATGCGCCGCTGAAGGGCATCCGCATTCCCGAGGACCAGGTCCCGCTGGCCATTGATGAGTTCCCGGCGATTTTCGTCGCGGCCGCGAACGCCGAGGGCAGCACCGAGCTGACCGGTGCCGCCGAACTGCGGGTCAAGGAAAGCGACCGGATCCAGGTCATGGCCGATGGGCTGGATGCTCTGGGTGTTGTCAGTGAGGTCCGGGAGGACGGGATCCTGATCCAGGGTGGTGCCTACGGCGGCGGGCGGATCAACAGCCACGGTGACCACCGTATCGCCATGGCCTTCGCGGTGGCGGCCCTGCGCGCATCCGGGCCGGTGATCATTGACGACTGCGCGAACGTCGCTACTTCCTTTCCGGGCTTTGTGGCACTGGCCAACCAGGTCGGGCTGACGGTTGAATCTTCCGAGGAGACGCAATGACAGCATCTGAACAGGCACCGGTGATTGCCGTGGACGGCCCCGGTGGCGCTGGCAAGGGCACCATCACCCAGCTCCTGGCGCGGCGTCTGGGCTGGCATCTGCTGGACAGTGGCGCGCTCTACCGCCTCACGGCACTGGCTGCCATGAAACAGGCGGTGGATTTCGACGACGAGACTTTGCTGGCTGGGGTGGCGGCGGCGCTGGACGTGCGTTTTGAGCCCAGTCCGGGCGACGAGCCCGCTAGAGTCTTTCTGGATGGTGAGGAGGTAACGGGCGCCATCCGCACGGAGGAGTGCGGTGACCGTGCCTCGCGTGTGGCGGCCCTCCCGTCGGTCCGCGAGGCGCTCCTGCAGCGCCAGCGCGACTTCTGCCAGCCGCCGGGGCTGGTGGCCGACGGCCGCGATATGGGCACGGTGGTTTTTCCGGATGCGAGTCACAAGATCTTCCTCACTGCCTCAGCCGAGGAGCGGGCCCGGCGCCGGCACGAGCAGTTGCTGGCCCAGGGGGAGAATGTTAGACTCCCCGACCTTGTAAAAGAGATTCAGGCGCGGGATGAACGGGACATGAACCGTTCCACAGCGCCGCTCAAACCGGCGCACGATGCGCAGGTTGTGGAAACAACCGGATTGTCCATTGACGAGGTGCTGGACCAGGTCCTGGCAGTAACGGGCCGTACCTGATAGCGCCTTTTTGTTATTGGAAAAGTGCCGGCGGGCCGCGTGAGACCAGCATGGCGGTGCGTGGGTGTATGGTGAACAGACCCCGGAGGGCTGGCTCGCGGGGAGCTTGGTATTGATCACATAGGACACACAATGAGCGAAAGCTTTGCGGAACTTTTTGAAGAGAGCCTGAAAGACATTGATATGCAGCCGGGGTCCATTGTCAAGGCCACGGTTGTGGACGTTGACAGTGACTGGGTCACGGTCAACGCGGGACTCAAGTCCGAGGGCATCATCCCGGTTTCCCAGTTCTACAACGAGAACGGGGAGCTGGAAGTCGCGGCAGGCGATGAGGTTGACGTGGCGCTGGACGCCGTGGAAGACGGTTTCGGGGCAACCCGCCTGTCGCGCGAGAAAGCGAAGCGCGCTGAAGCCTGGAAGGAACTGGAAAAGGCCTTCGAGGCGGAAGATGCAGTCAAGGGTGTGATCAATGGCAAGGTCAAGGGCGGTTTCACTGTCGACCTCAAGGGCATCCGGGCCTTCCTGCCGGGCTCCCTGGTCGACGTCCGCCCGGTGCGCGACACCACGCACCTTGAGAACAAAGAGCTCGACTTCAAGGTCATCAAGCTCGATGCCAAGCGCAACAACGTGGTTGTTTCCCGCCGCGCCGTGCTGGAAGCCGAGAACAGCGCCGAGCGTGAGCAGCTGCTCGAGACGCTGACCGAAGGCATGGAAATCAAGGGTATCGTCAAGAACCTGACCGACTACGGTGCCTTCGTGGACCTGGGCGGCGTGGACGGCCTGCTCCACATCACGGACATGGCCTGGAAGCGCATCAAGCATCCGAGCGAGATCGTGAACGTTGGCGACGAGATCAACGTCAAGGTCCTCAAGTTCGACCGTGAACGCAACCGTGTATCCCTGGGTCTGAAGCAGCTGGGCGAGGATCCGTGGGTCAACATCAAGGGCCGCTATCCGGAAAACACCCGCGTACCGGCCAAGGTTACCAACCTGACCGACTACGGCTGCTTCGCCGAGCTGGAAGAGGGCGTCGAAGGTCTGGTGCACGTCTCCGAAATGGACTGGACCAACAAGAACATCCATCCCTCCAAGGTTGTGGATGTAGGCGATGAGATTGAGGTGATGATCCTCGACATCGACGAGGAGCGCCGTCGTATCTCGCTGGGCATCAAGCAGTGCCAGCCGAACCCCTGGGAAGAGTTCTCCCAGAACTACAACAAGGGCGATCGGATTACCGGCAAGATCAAGTCCATTACGGACTTCGGTATCTTCATCGGCCTTGAGGGCGGCATCGACGGCCTGGTGCATCTGTCCGACATCAGCTGGAACGAAACCGGCGAGGAAGCGGTCCGCAAGTACAAGAAGGGCGACGAGGTTGAAACCGTCATCCTGTCCGTGGATCCGGAGCGTGAGCGCATCTCGCTGGGTATCAAGCAGCTCGAGAGCGATCCCTTCGCCGAGTTCACTCAGGTCAATGACCGCGGCAGCATCGTGACAGGCACCGTGAGCAGTGTTGATGCCAAGGGCGCAACCGTGACCCTGAATGAAGAGGTGGAAGCCACGCTCAAGGCCTCTGAAATCAGCCGTGACAAGGTTGAGGACGCACGCAATGTGCTCCAGGAAGGCGATGAGGTGGAAGCCAAGATCATCAGCGTTGACCGCAAGAACCGCGTGATCAACCTGTCGATCAAGTCCAAGGACGTTGAGGACGACAAGGAAGCCATGCGGGATGTGCGCGAAAAGGCTGACAACAGCAGCAGCGCCACCACCATTGGTGACCTGATCAAGGAGCAGATGCAGCAGAACGACAACGGCTGAAGCCGGTTCTGCCGCAAAGCATTAAAAAAAACGGGCTGTAACAGCCCGTTTTTTTTGTCTTTTTCATCAGGTTCGCTAAACTTAAGGCGTTGCTGAACCTGTGAGGAAGGACAGGACCATGACGAAATCCGAACTGGTAGAAGTGATCGCCTCGAAACAGTCCCAGCTTTCCGGCAAGGATGTGGAGCTGGCGGTCAAGACGATCATTGATCATATGTCCCAGTCCCTTGCCGAAGGGGAGCGGATCGAGATCCGCGGATTCGGGAGCTTCTCCCTGCACTACCGGGCGCCGCGGGTGGGTCGCAATCCCAAGACCGGCGAATCCGTGAATCTGCCCGAAAAGTATGTTCCCCATTTCAAACCGGGCAAGGATCTGCGCGAGAAGGTCAATGACAGCATGAAGGCCGGCTACTGATCCGGCAGGGAGGGCCGGATGGCCAGGATACGTCGTATTGTTCTTGTTCTGCTGGCGCTGGTGCTGGGACTGGCGGCGATGCTGTTCAGCTTCAGCAATCGCCAGGAGGTGGTGCTGGATCTTCTGTTGGTGCAGACGCCACCGATAAGCGTGGCGCTGGTCCTGGTGCTGACCCTGATCGTGGGCGCCCTTCTGGGGGCGGCCGCCATGCTGGTACCGCTGATGCGGGCAAGGGCCGGGCGCAGGCGGGCGGAACGGAAACTTCGCAAGTCTGAACAGTCATCTCGTGGGCTGCAACGGGATCCAGTCAAGAGTATTGAATGAACACCATCCTGCAGTGGCTGTTGCTGGCGGTGGCTGTCGGCACCGGCTGGGCGCTCGGGCGTTGGCGGCTGCGTCGGCAGGCCTCACCCGCTCCCATTGATGATGAGGATCGGCTCCGGGAACGTCTCCAGTTCCTGTTCACCAACTATTCCGACGAAGCCATTGAATCCTTCCTGGACTCGCTGGATGTCAACCGGGAGACGGTGAACCTCCATCTCTCCATTGGTGCCCACTTCCGTGATCGGGGCGAAGTCGAGCGGGCAACCCTGATCCACCAGAACCTGCTGGCGCGACCGGAGCTGCCGGGCCGCTATTCCTCGCAGGTGACCTACGAGCTGGCACTGGACTATCTGGCAGCCGGGCTCCTGGATCGGGCCGAGGCGCTGTTGCACGAGCTGCTGGGCACCCGCTCCTATGGCGCCCGTGCGGCGGAGCAGCTGGTGCTGATCTATCAGCGCGAGCGGGACTGGGAGAAGGCTGTGGAGGTGGCGCGCACCCTGGTAGGTATCAACGATACCCGGGAAATCCGTAAGCAGCTTGCCCATCTTCTGTGTGAACAGGCCTCGGATCAGGGAGCGGTGAGCCGGGTTCCGGACCCACGGGAGCTCCTTGAGCAGGCTCTGTCGTAC
>NZ_CAJXMA010000125.1:0-5445 GCF_913056445.1 uncultured Halovibrio sp. | reverse complement strand
GGCGGAAGAAATGGAGACCCGGGTCGGCGAGACGGTGGGTTACCAGGTGCGGTTCAGTGACCAGACCAGTGATGATTCACTGGTGAAGGTGATGACGGACGGCATCCTGCTGAATGAGCTGACCCATGACCGCTTTCTGGACCGCTACGACACCATCATTGTGGATGAGGCCCATGAGCGCAGTCTGAACATCGATTTCCTGTTGGGGGCGCTCAAACGGATTCTTCCGAAACGGCCTGACCTGAAGGTGATCATTACTTCGGCGACCATCGAGCTGGACCGCTTCAGTGCCTATTTTGACGATGCGCCGGTGCTGGAGGTTTCGGGGCGGACGCATCCGGTGGAGGTGCGGTATCGGCCGCTGGCGGACTCTGAGGATCCGGAGTCGGGCTGGCCAGGGGCGATCGAATCGGTCGTTCATGAGATCGAGGATTACGAGAAGGATCAGGGCAAGGGGCCCGGGGATATCCTGGTGTTCCTGCCGGGGGAGCGGGACATCCGGCAGGTGAGCAAGGAGCTGCGCCATGCGGATCTTCAGCACACCGAGGTGCTGCCGCTGTATGCGCGGCTGTCGAATCGCGAGCAGAACCGGGTGTTCCAGCCCCATGGCGGGCGACGGATCGTGCTGGCCACCAATGTGGCCGAGACCTCGCTGACGGTGCCGGGCATCCATTACGTGATCGATACGGGTCTGGCGCGGCTGAGCCGTTACAGCGTGCGCTCGAAGATGCAGCGCCTGCCGGTTGAGCCCATCGCCCAGGCCAGCGCGGAGCAGCGCAAGGGGCGCTGTGGGCGTGTGGCCCCCGGGATCTGTTTTCGACTCTATGACGAGTCGGATTTCCTGAATCGGCCCGAGTTCACGGACCCGGAGATCCGCCGGACCAACCTGGCGTCTGTGATCCTGCAGATGACGAACATGGGACTGGGCGACGTCAAGCGCTTCCCCTTCATCGACCCACCGGATAAGCGCCTGGTCAACGACGGCTACAAGCTGCTGGAAGAGCTGGGGGCCGTGGATCGGGGACGCAAAGTAACCAAGGCTGGGCGGCGCATGGCGCGGCTGCCGGTGGACCCAAGGCTGGCGCGCATGCTGCTGGCGGCTGAGCGGGAGGGCAGTCTGGCCGAGGTGGCGGTGATCGCGGCCGGACTCAGTATCCAGGACCCGCGCGAGCGCCCGGGCGACAAACAGACCCAGGCGGACCAGGCGCACGCGCTGTTCCGCGACAACCATTCGGACTTCAACAGTCTGCTCAATCTATGGAACGCCTGGGAAGAGCAACGCCAGACGCTGTCCGGCAATCAGCTCCAGAAGTGGTGCCGGAAGCATTTCGTGGCCTTTCTGCGCATGCGGGAGTGGCGCGACATTCACCGTCAGATCCTGCTGCTGGCAAAGGAGCAGGGCATGCGGGTGAATCAGCGGCCGGCAGACTATGCTTCCGTGCACCGGGCGCTTCTGGCCGGCCTGCTGGGCAACGTGGCGCTGAAGGAGGAGAAGGGCTGGTTCCACGGGACGCGTAACCGCAAATTCCGGATCTTTCCGGGCTCCGCACTGGCGAAGAAGCCACCGAAGTGGATCATGGCCGCCGAGATTGTGGAGACCAGCCAGGTGTTCGCGCGCATGGTGGCGGGGATCGAGGTGGAGTGGATCGAGCCACTCGCCGAACACGTGGTCCGGCGTAACCACGCGGAGCCGCACTGGGAGAAGAAGCGGGCCCAGGTCATGGCCATGGAGTCGGTCACACTCTATGGGCTGACCATCGTGGCCAATCGCCGCGTGGGGTACGCCCGGATCGACCCGGAGCTGTCTCGGGAGATCTTCATCCGCCGGGCCCTGGTGGAAGGCGAGTACAGGACCAGGGCCCCCTTCGTGCTGGCCAATCAGGAGTTGATCGAAGAGGTCACTTCGCTGGAGGACAAGGTTCGCCGGCGGGATCTGCTGGTGGATGAGGAGACCCTGTTCCAGTTCTACCATGAGCGCCTGCCCGCCGAGATTGTCAGCGGCAAGGGTTTTGAGCGCTGGTGGAAGCAGCTTAACGACGAGCAACTCAGTCGCTTTTACCTGACCGAGTCCGATGTCTTCCAGAAAGAGCCCGGGACGGACACGCAGAGCCTGTATCCCGATACGCTGCAATGGCACGGCCTCACCTTTGAACTGCGCTATCATTTCGAACCGGGTACGGCCGAGGACGGCGTGAGCATCCGGGTGCCGATAATGGCGCTCAAGCAGCTGCCGGTGGAGCGGCTGGGGTGGCTGGTGCCGGGGCTGCTGCGCGATCGCGCCATCGCGCTGGTGAAAAGCCTGCCCAAATCACTGCGCCGCAACTTTGTGCCGGTGCCGGACTTCGTGGACGCCGCCCTCGCCAATCTCACCCCCTGCAATGAACCACTGCCCCGTAGACTGGGGGAACAGCTCCAGCGCATGACCGGCGTGCGGATACCCGAGGATGCGTGGGACCCGGATCACCTGCCTGACCATCTGCGCATGAACGTGCAGGTGATTGATGACAAGGGCAACATCCTGGATCAGGGGCGGGATGTGGAGGGGCTGATCGCACGCCACGAGGATGAGGCTCACCAGGCGCTGGAAAGTGCCATGCAGGAGGCCCCGGAGGAATCCGAAGTTGAGACGGTTGTCTCCGACTGGCCGGGCGGCGACCTGCCGGAGAGTGTCGAGACCGAGCAGGGTGGCATGCAGGTTCGTGTCTATCCGGTTCTGGAAGATGAGGGGCAGGGGGTACGTCAGACGCAGGTGCTGGACCCGGTGCGGGCCTGGTACCTGAACCGTCGGGGGATTGCACGCATCCTGGTCAACCGGCTCGGCAATACCCTGCGGGATCTGGATCGAAGACTGCCCGGCTTCCATGAAGCATCGCTGCTGTTTGCCCCGGTCGGGCGCAAGACAGAGCTTCTGGACGATATGCTCATTGCGACGGCCCAATCCCACTTCCTGGCGGAGCAGGCGCTGCCACGCAGCGAGCGGGATCTGGAGAGCTGCCTTGAAAGCGGCCGAAGTGACTTCATACCCGCGCTGGAAGCCAACAGCCGGCTCCTGCTCCAGATCATGGAGCGCCATCACCAGGTGATGAAGGGGCTGAAGGGCAAGATCCCGCTGAATGTTGCCCAGAGCATGGCGGACCTGAAGTTTCAGATGAGCCAGCTGATTTACCCGGGGTTCATGGCGGCAACGCCGCCGGAGTGGCTGAAGCATTTTCCACGTTACATGGACGCGGCGCTGATCCGGCTGGACAAGATGCCCCGGGAGGCAGGCCGTGAGCGTGCCTTTCTCTCGGAGTTCCAGCCCTTCTGGGACCGCTACGTTGAGAGGCGCGAGGCACTGGCCGTGCAGGGGATCGAGGACGAGGCCCTGATCACCTACCGGTGGATGCTGGAGGAATACCGCGTGTCGTATTTCGCACAGCAGCTGGGAACCGCTGTAACGGTTTCCCCTCAGCGCCTGGAGCGCCAGTGGCAGCAGGTCCGCCGCTGACGCCGTCCACCTGACACCCGGTGCCGATGTGTTAATATCCTGAGTCAGGAACTATTTCACAGGTTCTCCATTCAACAACAACCGGAGTCTATCCCGTGTCCTCAGCAGTCATCAGCGCTACCGGTCTTTTCTCGCCGCCCAGCGTCATCGACAACGACGAACTGGTGGAAGCCTTCAACGCCTACGTCGAACGCCACAACGAACGCAACGCGGCCGCGATTGAGCGTGGCGAGGTGGAAGCGCTGCAGCCTTCATCCTCGGCGTTCATCGAGAAAGCCTCAGGCATCAAGCGCCGGCATGTGATGGACAAGCAGGGCATACTGGATCCCGAACGCATGAAGCCGTCGATTCCGCAGCGCCCGAACTCGAACTATGGCATCCAGTGTGAAATGGCGGTCAAGGCCACGAATCAGGCGCTGGAGCGGGCCGGGATCAGGGCGCAGGATCTGGACGCGGTCGTTGTCGCCTGTTCGAATCTGGAACGCCCCTATCCGGCCGTGGCCGTTGAAGTACAGGATGCGCTGGGCGTGGAAGGCTTTGCGTACGACATGAACGTCGCCTGTAGTTCGGCGACCTTCGGCATCCAGAATGCCGTTGATGCCATCAATAACGGGCACGCCCGCACGGTGCTGGTTGTGAACCCGGAGATCTGCAGTGCCCACCTGAATTTCTGCGATCGGGACAGCCATTTCATTTTCGGCGACGCCTGCACCGCCATCATCGTCCAGCATCCGGATGATGTGCCGGCAGGGCGTGGCTTCGATGTTCTGGGCACACGGCTCAAGACGCGTTTTTCCAACAACATCCGGAACAACTTCGGGTTCCTGAACCGTGCGGATGAATCCGGCATGGGGCAGGCGGACAAGCTGTTCGTTCAGGAAGGCCGCAAGGTGTTCAAGGAGGTTTCTCCGCTGGTGGCGGAGCTGATTGGCGAGCACCTGGGGGCGCTTGGTCTCGGCACCGATCAGTTGCGGCGCATGTGGCTGCACCAGGCGAACCTCAATATGAACGAGCTGATTGCCAAGCGGGTCCTTGGGCGTGATGCCGAGGTTGGCGAGGCGCCGGTGATACTGGATGAGTACGCCAATACCAGCTCCGCAGGCTCCATCATCGCCTTTGACCAGTACCAGGCCGACCTGAACAGTGGCGATTACGGCATCATCTGTTCCTTCGGAGCTGGCTACTCCATCGGTAACGTCGTGGTCCGCAAGCGCTGAAGCGGCCCTATTGGCCGCTTTCCGCGCTCAATGCCCGCAGGCGGTCGGGCAGGGGTGTGGGGCGGCCAGTGTCATGATTGATCCACACCACCTTGGCGCTGCCTGATGCATAGAGAGCATCATCATCAGCGCCAAGTACCCGATAGAAGTTCTCCAGGCTGCTGTTGCCGGCCCTGCCGGTGCGCACTTCAACCCTGATCCTGGTGGGATAGACCAGTTCCTGGTGGAAGGTTGCGCTCGTGGTTACGATCACCGGGCCCTCGCCCTGGCCGTCCGCTGTCAGTGTGAGACTGTCGAACCAGCGGATTCGCGCCTCTTCAAAAAACCTGAAATACACCGTATTGTTCACATGGCCGTAGGCATCCTGGTCGCCCCAGCGGACAGGGAAGGTTTCCTCATGGACCAGTCGGCCCTCGGGTTGGTTTTCGGACATGATGACTCCTGTTCGTTGACGCGCGCTGATTGTAGGGCGGGGACCAGCGATTTCAATCCCTTTAGAGACAGGTTTGACAGGTAATGATGCATCGCAGACTGATCGGGTTCCTTGCCGGGGTCGGGATTGCCCTGAATGTGGGCGCCCAACAGGACCCGGAGGCCACGGATGGAAGCCTGCCGGGCAATGTTGACCCGCAACAGGTGGCGGACAGCTCGGTCTACGATGACCGTGATCCCTGGGAATCCTTCAACCGGAGTATATTCGCCTTCAATGAGGTCGTGGACGGCAACTTGGTCCGGCCGGTG
>NZ_CAJXMA010000124.1:0-5755 GCF_913056445.1 uncultured Halovibrio sp. | reverse complement strand
TTCAGGGGTTTCCGTGGGATGGCATCCCATGCTGCGGTCAATGCGCCGCGTCAGCCCCGACAGCACCTTGCCGGGCCCGCATTCGGCCATGACACCGACACCCTGTTCGCCCATGTAGCGTACGGATTCGGTCCACCGCACCGGCGAAATCAGCTGCCAGTAGAGATTCTCACGGATGGCGGCCGCGTCGGTCACTGCCCCCGCGGTCACATTCTGGACCACGGGAATGCCCGCGTCCTGGAAACTGACACCCGCCAGAGCACCCGCCATACGGTCCGCCGCGGGCTGCATCAGCGCACAGTGGGAGGGCACGCTCACATCCAGAGGCATGACCTTCTTAGCGCCCTCTTCACGGGCGCGCTCCACGACCCGGTCCACCGCAACGGTGGAGCCGGCGATGACCACCTGCCCCGGGGCGTTGAAATTGACCGCCTCAACCACGCCATCGGCGACATGCTCCTGGCAGAGACTGATCACAGCCTCGTCATCCAGTCCCAGTATCGCGGCCATGCGCCCCGCGCCTTCCGGCACGGCATGCCGCATGGCGTCACCGCGGATACGCACCAGCTCAACGGCATCGGCAAAATCCAGGCACCCCGCCGCCACCAGTGCGGAATATTCCCCGAGACTGTGGCCCGCCAGATAATCCGGCTGCGGGCCGCCCAGATCCTGCCACACGCGCCAGAGCGCAACACTGGCAGTGAGAAGGGCGGGCTGGGTCACATCGGTACGGTTGAGCTCTTCCGCCGGGCCCTGCCGGCAGAGTTCGGCCAGGTCGTAACCCAGTACGCCGGAGGCCTGCTCAAAGGTCTGCCCGACCAGCGGCCACTCAGCAGCTGCTTCGTCCAGCATTCCAACGGACTGGGAGCCCTGACCGGGAAACACCAGTGCTGTCGTCATCTGTCCTTCCTGTTCGTCTCTAGAATTCAACCTGTTCCAGCAAGTCCCCGAGCCTGCGCGGCAGTTCATGGTCGACCTCACGGGCCGCCTGTTCAATAGCCGCCACCAGTCCGGTCACGTCCGCATTGCCGTGGCTTTTGATCACCACGCCGCGCAGGCCGATGAAACTCGCGCCATTATGCCGTGCGGGATCCAGGCGCCGCTTGATCCTGCGTAACACCGGTGCAGCAAGGACCGCGACAAAGCGGGAATACCAGCTGTCCGCGAAAGCACGCCGGATGAGATCACCGATCAGTTCCGCCACGCCCTCTCCGGTTTTCAGTGCCACATTGCCGACAAAACCGTCACAGACCACCACATCGGCCACTCCCCGGAAAAGGTCGCTGCCTTCAATATAGCCAATGTATCCGGATTGCTCCCGCGCCTGCAGCATGTGGCCGGCCAGCCGGACCTGTTCATTCCCCTTGACGGCCTCCTGTCCCACATTGAGCAGTGCCACTCGGGGCTCCTGGACACCATCCACAGCCTGCGCCATGAGGCGCCCCATCAGAGCGAACTGCACGAGATGCTCGGCGCTGGCGTCCACGTTGGCGCCCAGGTCCAGCACATAGCAGTGGCCGTCATGGAAGGGGATGCGCTTGATGATGGCGGGCCGTTCAATGCCCGGCCAGGTCTGGAGGGTGTTGCGGCCCAGGGCCATGAGTGCGCCGGTGTTGCCCGCACTGACGCAGGCATCGGCGTCGCCGCTGCGGACCAGCGAGAGCGCACGCGCCATCGAGGACTGCTGGCCGTGGCGCAGGGCATGGGAGGGACGTTCCTCCATGGTGACCACGTCGGGGGCCTCCTGCATCTCGATGCGATCGTGGCCCGCAGACAGAAAGGCCTCGAGTGCCGTGCGCCTGCCCAGCAGCACGACCCTCAAGGCCCTGTTGTTCGAAACAGCAATTTCCGCGGCGCGGACCACCGGTTCACAGCCGCGGTCGCCACTCATGGCGTCAACGGCAATGGTGGTCTCAGCCGCCACCGGTCACTCAGTCTTCCGGTGTTTCGATCACCTTCTTGCCCCGATAGAAGCCATCGGGGGAGATGTGATGCCGACGATGCACTTCCCCGGTAGTCGGGTCCATGGAAAGCGCGGGCTTGCTGAGCCCGTCGTGGGAGCGACGCATGCCGCGCTTTGAACGGGTCTTGCGATTCTTCTGAACGGCCATAGCAGATTACTCCTGGAGTCTTGCCTTTCTCTTGAATTACGAATCCGTTCCGCCCTGGTCCTGCCCCCCAGTGCCAAGGCCGGCCAGTACACGGAACGGGTTATCTGTATCATGCTCGCGCGCCTGAGCAACAGCGTCGTCGGCATCCCGGTTGATGCGCTCCAGCGTGGCGGATGCTTTGCAGCCTGCTTCCTCATGCACCGGATAATCCGGCAGACTCATGATAAGCTCATCCTCCAGAAGCTCATGGATCGGCAGATCCCGCTGCCCCGACACCATGGGCTCAAGAGTGGCTGGCAGCTGCTCTGCCATCACCTCTGTATCCACCACACCTACCCGGAAGGTTGACTCCACCGGCAGGCGCATGGCCTCAAGGCATCGCTGGCACAGTACTTCCAGCTCCGCCCGGATCCAGCCTTCAATGACGCGACGCCGCTCGTCATCAAAAAAGAACGCCAGCCTGACCGCCGCCTCGCCTTCTGTTTCCAGAATCAGCGGCTCCAGCCGGTTCATACCGGCAAGGGCCAGACTGCCCTCTTTGACGGTCCCCTGTTCGAACGGCTTCAGCGCATCGACCGACAGGGGTATCTCCGGGTTCGACATAAGGCCGCGATTCTAGGGTTCCCGCCGGTGATTGTCAAAGCTCAGCGCAGCACAGGGCCGCTGTTCATGAGCGTTTCCGTAACACCCTGCCCGACCGAGCTGCCCAGGTCACGCATAATCCGCTGGAACGGAGACGGCTCATAACTGTAGTCCACGATTTCCTCGGCACCGACCACATTGCGGGCCACCTGCCCCGGGGAGTTGAAGCTGTCGACCAGCCCCAGCTCGCGTGCCCTCTGGCCAGTCCAGATGAGCCCCGAGAACAGATCCGCCTCGGATTCCTTCAGCTTGTCACCCCGTCCCTCGCGGACACGCTCGATGAACTGGTCATGGGTGCGGTCCAGCACACTCTCCCAGAACGCAACCTGTTCCGGATCCTCCGGCAGGAAGGGGTCCAGGAAGGCTTTGTTCTCGCCCGCTGTGTACAGCCGGCGCTCTATGCCCAGTTTCTCCATCGCGCCGGTGAATCCGAAGCCACCGCCACGCACGCCAATGGAACCAACCAGGCTGGAGGGATTCGCGTGGATCCGGTCAGCGGCGGCGGCAATGTAATAGGCTCCGGACGCTCCGATGTCCGAAATCACCGCGTGCACCTTCTTGTCGGGGTACTCGTCACGCAGCCGGTTGATGGCCTGATAGACGTAATCGGCCTGGACAGGACTGCCGCCCGGGCTGTTGATGCGCAGGATCACGCCTTTGGACTGCTCCGCCGAGAAGGCGTTCTCCAGCGCGGTCACCAGATTGTCGGCACTGGCATCCTGGCCCTGGACGATCGCACCCTCCACATCCACCAGCGCGGTATGGGGCCCGCCTGCGCCAGGTGTGAGATCACCAGAGCCGAAGGGTGACCCGAACGTGAACAGAAGCGCGAACAGGTAGAGCAGCCCCAGCGTCTTGAACAGTATGCCCCAGCGCCGGCTGCGACGCTGCTCCGCCTGCATCGACATCATGGTCTTCTCGATCAGGCGCCATTCCTTGGAGTCCTCCCGGGCCTCCTGGGTACGTCCTTCCGGTCGCTGAGCGGATTCTTCCCGCGTCACGCCCCATTCCGCATTTTCCGAATCCCACTCGGACATGGTGTCTCCTTGCAGTTATTCACGGGTGCCGCCGGAAGCCATCAGCTCCCGCAGCTTTGAGATGTCAGAGGCAATGGCCATGGGGTTGTGTGCCGAAAGCTGCTCCTCCGAGTGCACCCCCCAGGTCACGCCAATAGCCGGCATGCCGATGCGGCTCGCCATTTCCATGTCGTAGATGGTATCACCGACCATCACCATGCGCTCCACGGAGGCACCAGTTTCGGACACAATCTGGCGCAGCATCAGAGGGTCGGGCTTGGAGGCGGTCTCATTGGCACAGCGGGTCAGAGGGAAAAACCGCCCCAGGCCGCTTGAGCCCAGCGCCCGATCCAGCCCAGGCCGGCTCTTACCGGTGGCCACCGCAAGCATGGGGCCACCATGCAGCGTTTCGAGCAGCTCATCCACCCCCTCGAACAGATCCGCCGGTGTGGTATCGCGCTGAAAGAAATACCGGGCATAGACCTCGCGCAGCTGTGTCATCTCTTCACGGGTGATGCCCGGCCAGAGCTGGCTCAGCGCCTCTTCCATGCCCAGCCCCACAATATGGCGCAGCGCCTCGCGCTCACGCACCGGATAACCCAGATCCCCTGCGGCCAGCTCAAGACTGTCCGCGATATGGTCCACGGAATCAATCAGGGTGCCATCCCAGTCAAAGATCACTACGTCAAAGTTCATTGGCGCTTTCCCAGTCGCTGAATCTGCGCTTCGAAATCATCCGGAACCGGCGCTTCAAAAGTCACTCTTTCGCCCGCGGGCGTCTCGAACGTCAGCTGCTGGGCGTGCAGCATCAGCCGGTCACCACCGCCCCGCTGCCAGGCCGCCTGCGACGCTCCGTCAAGATACTTGGCATCCCCCGCGACCGGGCACCCCTGGCAGGCCGCATGCACCCGGATCTGGTGCGTACGCCCAGTCAGGGGCGTGGCCTCCAGGAGGGTGTAGCCTGAAAAACGCTCCAGAACCCGGAAATCCGTCCGCGCCGCCTTGCCCTGGTCGGCGCTGACCCGCACCAGCCGCTCGCCGGTCCCACCGGTGACCCGCTGCAGGGGCGCCTCCACGCGATTCACCGCCTGCGGCCACTCCCCGACTACCAGTACCCGGTAGACCTTGTGCGTACTCTTCTGCCGGAACTGATCCTGCAGTGCCTTGAGGGCGGAACGGCGCCGGGCTACCAGGATCAGCCCGGACGTGTCACGGTCCAGCCGGTGCACCAGCTCCAGGTAACGATCATCGCGCCCGGCACGCAGGGTCTCAATCAGCCCGAAATCCACACCACTGCCACCGTGCACCGCGATGCCCGCGGGCTTGTTCACCACCAGAAAATCCGGTGCCTCATGCAGAACCGCCGCTTGCATGCGCCGCTGCACCCGACGGCCCGGCTGGGCACGATCCGGCTTCTGCTCGGGCTCATGCAGTGGCGGCACGCGGATCGAGTCACCGGCAGCGATACGATAGTCAGGCTTGACCCGCTTACGGTTGGCCCGCACGGCCCCCTTACGGATCACACGATAGATAACGCTTTTCGGAACGCCCCGGAAACGCCCCATGAGGAAGTTGTCGAGACGCTGTCCGGCCCACTCCGGCGCCACCTCCAGCCACTGGACCCTGGGTCTGGATTCGGCGCTGTCATGGCTGCCCGGGTGCCCTGGCATTATGTGTTTCTCCTGGGATGCGGAGCCATTCCGCAGCTCGTTGATGAGGCAGGGGATTACTGCTATATTGACTCTGTTTTCCCACTCCGCTCGGCCGACGATCTTGGCCGGCTGGACTGGCGGAACACGGTCAGCGATTGAATCCGCAATTATAGAGCCTTCGGGCCCGGTATGAAACGAGCAGCGGACGCACCGGTTCCACCTGGCAGGAAAACAGCGAGAGCCAACAGAATCACACAGGCGCGCGTCTGAGTCCTTTCACCCGCTGGCCGGAGCTCAGGAGGCTCCTCCGGTGGACGGTCACGGAAACTGAGAA
>NZ_CAJXMA010000123.1:0-6039 GCF_913056445.1 uncultured Halovibrio sp. | reverse complement strand
GGCCCCGGCCGCGCGCACCCGCTCCCAGCTGGTACGCACACTGGAGCTGCCACCCGTTACCTGCAGGCCGTACTGGGGGTTGATGTAGGCGTCACCCACCGGGGCGAAGACCACCTCAATGTTCTCCGGGGCCACATCCAGCTCTTCCGCCACCAGGGTGGTAATGCCGGTCACTGTCCCCTGCCCCATCTCCACACGGTCCAGGGTGAACGTCACCCTGCCGTCAGGATCAATCTCAAGCCAGGCGTTGGGCGCCCAGGCCCCGACACGGGTTGGTTCCCGTTCACCCGGGGCAGTGGCACAGCCAGGCAGCACCATGCCCAGTACCAGAGCGCCGGAGCCAGCAGCACCCAGGCGGAACAGTTCACGTCGGGATACTTCACTCATGAGGCACTCCCATCCGCAACGGAGCGGATGGCGGCATGGATCCGGGGATAGGTGCCACAGCGACAGAGATTGCCGGCCATGAACTCACTGATCCGCTCATCATCCGGGTTCGCCTCCTGGTCAAGCAGCGCCGCAGCGCTCATGATCTGACCGGACTGGCAGTAGCCGCACTGGGGCACATTATGCTCAAGCCATGCTTCCTGTACCGGATGCAGGCTGTCTTCGCCGGCAAGGCCTTCAATGGTGGTAACCGACACCTCGCCACCGGCTACCCTGGCAACCGGCGTGATGCAGCTGCGCTGCGCACTGCCGTCAATATGCACGGTACAGGCTCCGCACTGGCCGATTCCGCACCCGAACTTGGTGCCCTTAAGCCCCATCCAGTCACGCAGCACCCACAGCAGCGGCGTATCCTCCGGGGCATCCACCGACTGCTCGGCGCCATTCACCCTGATCGTTATTGTCATTGTTCACTCCTGTCACAATGGCCCTTCAACCACTGAACCGCTCTCGATTGCGTTCCCGTTCCTCCGGGCTCTTACGCAGCATCACGTAGACCGCTCCGGTACCGCCGTGCTTCGGCTGCGCGGAGTGGAACGCCATTACATCCTCCAGCTGGGGCAACCACTGGTTAACGTAGCTCTTGATGGTAGCGATACGGTCCGGATTGCGCTCCCCCTTGCCATGCTTGATCAGCCCCGAGCGCACGCCACGGCGCAGACATTCGCGGATGAAGTTGAACACCTCCTGGCGGGCTTCATCCACGGTCATCCGGTGCAGGTCCAGCTGTGCTTCAATGGGGTACTGCCCCAGGCGCACCTTCTTGAAAACGCCATGCTGGATACCGTCGCGCTTGAAACTCAGCTCATCCTGGGGGCCCAGCCAGGCCACATCCGTGGCGGTCAGCGGGTTACGGTCCCGGGTTTTCTCGAGCACGGCGGCGCGCTGGCGTTCCAGCTGCCCCGGCGTAACCTGACGTCCTCCATCGAGATCCGCACGATCCGGCTTGCGGATCGGCTCAACATCCCCCATGGCCTCAAGGAACTGAAGGCGCTCATCCTTCGTGGTCATAGCAGCCTCTCAACTGGAAACAGGCTTCGCCGCTACTCTACCACCCGCCCTGAAAGCAGGGAAACGCCGCCAATGGCGTTATTTTATGTCAAGGGGTGCATGATCTGTTGAGGGATGGTCGGGGGTCGACTAATTTGAACAGCACCCCCTGTGTTGCCACCACTGATTACGGGCCCAGAGCCGATGGATGAGAACGAGCGCTATCACCTTTACCGGAAGCTGCGGTTTCTGATCACGGATGACTTTGAGAATTTCCGCAAGTCCATGCGTCAGATGCTCAGCAGCTTTGGCGCCGAGAAGATCGACATGGCGGCCAACGGCAACGAAACCATTGCCAAGTGCACCAAGGATCATTACGACGTACTGATCTGCGACTTCAACCTGGGCTCCGGGAAGACCGGCCAGCAGGTGCTGGAGGCACTGCGCCACCACAAGCTGCTGCGCCACACCTCACTGTTTGTGCTGGTGACCGCGGAAACCTCGCGGGAGATCGTGATGGGCGCCCGTGAGTACCATCCCGATACCTACATCATCAAACCCATCACCCAGGCCGTGCTGCAGAAACGCATGGATGCCCTGATGGCCCAGCGCCACGCTCTCTACCCCATCAACCATGCCCTAGACCAGGAGGACCTGCCGGAAGCCATCAGCCAGGCGGAACAGCTCCTGCAGACGAAGACCCGGTACCGTAATCGGGTCATGCAGATCCTCGGTGACCTCTACCTTCAGCGCGGCACCCCAGATCTTGCACGTGGCATCTATGAGCAGGTTCTGGAGGGCCGCGAGCTGGCCTGGGCCCGCATGGGCATGGGGCGGGCCGCGCTGGCCCGCAACGCACTGGACGAAGCCATCAGCCACTTCGAGACGCTGATCGAGAGCAACCCCGACTACATCGAGGCCTACGATGCCCTGGCGGACGCCCTGCAGCGCAAGGGCAACAGCCGCAGGGCCCAGGAGGTCGTGGAAAAGGCGCTTGAGATCTCACCGCTGGCCATCCTGCGCCAGAAACAGCTCGCCAGCATCGCGGCCAGCAACCAGGACATGGAAACCGCCGCCGACGCCTGGCGCTCCACCGTGAAACTCAGCGACAACTCCATCCACGACAGCCCGGAAAACTACCTTGGCCTGGGCCGCACCCTGTCCGAGCTCAGCGACGGCAATACCTCCAGCGAAGGCAAACAGCTGGCGGACGAAGCTCTCAAGGCCCTGCATAACGTGGGACGTCGCTTCAAGGACGACGAAAGCGCAAAAACCCGGAAGCAGTTGGTAGCCGCCCGGGTCTACGCCGGCCAGGGACGGATGAACGAAAGCCGCAAGGCGCTGGACAGCATCAGTGATCAGCTGGACCCGGAGACCCTGAGCCCGGAGGAAACCCTGGATTACGCCCGCGCGCTCTACACCCAGCAGGAGGATGGGGCTGCCCAGCGGGTTCTCAACCAGCTGGCCGAACGCTGTCAGGATGACCCGAAAATCATGAAAGCCATCGAGGAACTGATGGATGAGCCCGTGAGCTTCCATAAGAAGAACCAGGCCCGGGCGCTTAACAAGGAAGGCATCAAGGCCTTTGAGAGCGGCGAGCTGGGTCAGGCCGCGGATTCCTTCAGCCAGGCTCTGGAGCTGGTGCCCCAGCATCCGGCTCTGAACCTCAACCTGGTCCAGGTGCTGCTCAAGAACGCGGAAAGGGAAGGAAAAGGGTCAGACCCGAGCATGCTGCGCCGCTGTGAGCGGTGCCTTGATCAGCTCAGCCACCTGCCGCCCCAGCATAAGCAGTACAAACGCTACCAGTTCCTGAAAAAGAAAATTGCGGATCTCACATCCGGGAGCAACACATGAGCAATGATCTCGACTTTTCCACGGTGCTCGCCTCAACCGTCCATGACATGAAGAATTCCCTGGGGATGCTCTTGAATTCACTGGATGAGGTGCGTGACTCAGTCGGCGAGGAGGTTCGTGGCGCCCGCCCCTTCACCACCCTCGAGTATGAGGCCCAGCGGGTACATGGCGACCTGGTCCAGCTGCTGAGCCTTTACCGGCTGTCCGAGCAAAAGCTTTCCGCGACCGTGGAGGAGCAGCTGGTCCACGACTTTCTTGATGAGCAGCAGGCCCATCACCGGCGCCTGCTGGAAGGGCTGGGCATCACTCTCGAAGTCCACACCGAGCCGGATGCGGAGGAAGGCTATTTTGATCCCCAGCTCGTCAGTGGCGTCCTGACCAACGTAATCAACAACGCCATCCGCTACGCCGGCAGCCAGCTCCAGCTGAACGCCCGTGCCGAAGACGGCTGGCTGGTCCTGAGCGTGGAGGACGACGGGCCGGGCTACCCGGAACACATGCTGGAGGTCGATTTTTCCGGCACCGAACGCATCGACTTCAGCACTGGCAGCACCAACCTCGGGCTTTACTTCGCCGAACGTATGGCTGGGATGCACACCGCTGGCGACCGCCAGGGCTTCACCCGCCTGCGCAATGGCGGTGATCTGGGAGGCAGTGTGTTCGAGCTGTGGCTGCCGTAGACCCGTAAAGGGGTTACAAGTGCCTTGGCTAAGGGGGAGGCGGCTCCATCCCTGGAGCCGAGGGGATGGAGTTCAGAATGAGCGACTGAGTTCCACGGAAGCGCTCCATGCGCTCAGGTCGTACGAGCCAGTGTAACTGGCATTGCCCTGAGGGGTCGTGGGCTGAGCATGGGTGTATTCCCGCTCGTTGACCTTCGCGTCACCATCAAAGATGAGCGTGCCCACCGCCGCATCCACGGTCCAGTCGGTGTTGGCCGGAGCAAACTGGGCACCCAGAGTCAGCCAGTGGCGGTCCTGAGACGGAATCCGTGCTGTAGTGTAGCTGTCCACAGGTGATTCGTCCCAGGCATAGCCGGCCCTGAGCTTCCACTGCGGGTCCGCCTGCCAGCTGGCGCCCAGGTTGTACTGCCAGGTGTCCTGCCACTTCTCGGTGATATGGGTGATCGGGTTACCAACCTGGCCTTGGGCCCTGAGTGCGCTGGAAACTTCTCCTGTACCACCCTCACCGGAGTAGATATCGAGTTCCTCAAAGTCGCTCCAGCGTGCCCAAGTGGCTCCGAACAGCAAGGTAACGTCATCATTTAGCTGATGCCGGGCACCGAAGGTTACGCTCGGCGGGATATCGAGAGGAACCTCCGCCTCCTCTTTAAGAGTTGTGAGTCCGTTTTGAGTCGGGAAATCACTGATGGTGATGTCACCTTCTAAAGAAGAACCTGTGCCTGTCTCAACGGTCAGACCAAACTGTGTCCTTTCTGAGAGTTCATACAGGGCACCGATGCGCAGCGTGTATTCAATGGTGTCACCTTCAACGTTCGAATAGGTCGGCGCTGCTGCAAGTTGTTGGCTTTGTTGAGCGTTAATTGCCCCTTTTTGCTCCAGTTTAGCCAGCGCTCCAGAAGTATCTGCGAACTTCGACAACTTGCCGTCCAGGTACATGATATTCACGCCCACACCCAGGGACAGTCCGTTACCGGAATCCACCGCAATGGAAGGCGTCAGGGCGATACCGGTGAGTTCCGTTTCATCCGCAAAGTAGCGACCGGTAAAGTCATCATCGTAGTCCGCCGCCAGGCCATAGGGGGCATGGAGGCCAACACCCACAGCGACATTCTCCGACATCTCATGGGTCAGGAAGGCGCTTGGGAGATAGGCAGGATCAGCAATATCACCGCCATTCGATCCCTGAACAGGCTGACCGAGCTGATTGGTTGCGGATGCACTATCGGCTTCAGCATCGATATCCAGAACCGCAGCACCAAAGGAGAGATTGGTACCGGAAAGCTGGGTCATACCCGCTGGGTTGAAGATCACCGTCGAGGCGTTCTGCGGGTTGGCAGCGGCGCCGGCATTGGCGGTGCCCATGGCGCTCGCGCTCTGCTCGTTCAGGGAGAAGCCACCCGCCATGGCCATACCGGGAATCATTGCAGCGGTAAGAACAACTGCGCCTTTCGCATCAAAGACTGTACGCATCATTACCTCTTTGTTGTGTCTGTCGGCGCGGATTCTAATGCGCTTTAAGCTCACATCACAAATTACAGTCACCAATCAGTGGCCGGCCGGCCATAGCAGAGCGGTTTCTCCACCCGGATCCGGGATATGCGCCCGGGGGGCACGAAGCGCGACTGACGCCCAGAACGCCCGTTTCCATGCGGACGTTCTGGGTTCAACGGTTATGAACCCCGGACATATCCGGTAGCTCGTGGGCAATCCCTTTGTGGCAGTCGATACAGGTGGCCTCATCCCCGGCCAGGGCGGTGGAGTGCGCTTCTGCCGCTCTGGGGCTCTGGCGGGTGAAGTCCATGGATTCGAACTCATGACAGTTGCGGCATTCCAGTGAGTCGTTCGCCTCCAGGCGGGCCCATTCACGCTCCGCGAGCTCCCGGCGCTTGGCCTCGAATTTCTCAGGCGTATTGATGGTGCCGAAGAGCCAGCCCCAGACCTCCTTGGACGCCTCCATCTTGCGGGCAACCTTGTCCGTCCACTCGTGCGGCACGTGGCAGTCCGAGCATGTGGCACGAACCCCCGAGCGGTTGTTGTAGTGGATGGGGCCCTTGAGCTCCTCCAAGAC
>NZ_CAJXMA010000122.1:0-6041 GCF_913056445.1 uncultured Halovibrio sp. | reverse complement strand
GGCGTCGAAACGGCGCGGCTTGTCCACCTTCTTGCACGACTCCGCGTCCTTCCAGTTCGCGCGGATGTCCTGGTAGTTCATGCCGTTGAGACAAGCCATGGTCGTGTTGCCGAAGCAACCGGCCAGGTCGACGAAATTCAGCGGACCGGACTTCGCCTTTTCTTTCGCCCAGGGCAGGATCAGTGTGTCGAACGGCTGGCGATTGAAGTTGTCGGATACGTACTGCAGATCGTCGAGGATGCGTTCCTTGAAGGGGACGGGCGTTTCCGCCACATAGATATCGTCAAAGTGCTGTTTTTTCTCGTCGGTTTTTACGCCTGAATCACTCATGCGCTCATTTCCATATTGCGAAAGGGGCGCTTATGATCGTTGGGGGTGGGGGACCGGGTCAAGTCGGCCAGGTGATAACAGCCTCCACCATCCCTTCCCGTGGATGCCGGAATTCGAACCGGGCATCGAATCGTTCCGTGATCGCACGTACGATGGTGAGCCCGAGACCGTCGCTGCGCTCGGGGTCTGCCGGCGCGTGGTCCCCGGCTGGATTGGTCACCGTCATTACAAGGTCCGTGCCGCTGCACTGGACCCTCAACTCGACCGTTTCCCCGTTGGTGCCGTGGCGCAGCGCATTCTCCAGCAGGTTGCGCAGGGCTGTTGAGGCCAGTGGCGCGGGAAGTAGCAGATCCGGGAGTGATGCCTCCGAATCGATGCGGATTCGATCGCGCTCCGGCAGATCCGCAATGGCCTGATGGATCACTGTTTCCACGGCTGCCCGTTCATGGCCGTGCGCGCCCGCCCGTTCAACCCTGGCAAGCATCAGCAGCTGCTCGATGATGCGCTGCATGCGTTGGATGCCCGCTTGCGCCTGGTCCAGGGCCCGGCTGGCTTCGGGGGCCTGGCGTGCTGCTACCTGCAGGTTTGTCTTGATGGCGGTCAGTGGCGTGCGCAGTTCATGGGCCGCCTGACTGGCGAAGTGCTGTTCGCGCTGTATCGCCTCGTTCACCCGCGCCAGAAGATCATTCAGCGTTGAGACCACTGGCTGGAGTTCCGCCGGAGCTGATCCGATGTCCACGGGGGTGAGCATGGAGGGGCGGCGTCGGGAGACCTCACGGCTGAGTTGCTCAAGGGGCGCCAGACCCCGGCTTATGCCGAACCAGACCACGCCGATGCCGCCGGCAAGTGCCAGCGCAAAGGGGGCAACCAGCACCAGGAGAATGCCTTCGCGAAGCTCTCCGCGCTCCGTCATGCGGTCCGCTGTAGTAATGTGCAGCCCGTTGTGCTCAAGGGTATAGAGACGCCAGCGTTCTCCGCTGATCATCGTGTTCCGGTAGCCGGGCTCGCGGGCGTCCAGGGCCTGGCTGTTGGCGCCTTCGGTGCGCACCAGCACCTCACCGCCGGCGGCCTGGATCTGGCAGGCCACGCCCTCGGACTCCGGCTGCACCAGCTCCGTATCACTTCGGGGGCTTTCCAGGAGTCCGGGCTGACGGGCGACCAGACCCGCGACCATCCGCGCGGAGGCTGCCAGGCGCTCATCCAGGGTATCGGAAACCTGGCTGCGCAGGTCGAGGAACAGCAGCGCAGCGGCGGATGCCCACAGAACCCCCAGGGCCAGCCCCACGCCCAGAACCAGTCGCCGTTTCAGCGTCATTGCGGTTCCCCGCTGTCATCACCGGGTGGAGGGCCCAGCCGGTAGCCCATGCCGCGGACCGTCTGGATCAGCTCCCGACCCAGTTTCTGGCGCAGGTGGTGAATGTGCACATTGAGAGCATTGCTGCCGATCTCGGTGTCCATGCCGTACAGGGCGTCCTTGAGCTGCTCTCCTGTCAGGATGCTGCCACCGGACCGCAGGAACTTTTCCAGCAGCAGGAGCTCCCTGCGCGGGAGGGTGACCGGTTCCCCGTTCATGTTGACCTCGCCGCGTTCCGGCATGAACCGCAGGCTGCCATGCTCGATCGCGGGCGTGGCGCGGCCGGATGCGCGGCGCAGCAGGGCCCGCAGCCGGGCGCCGAGCTCGTCCAGGTCAAAGGGCTTGAGGACGTAGTCGTCCGCTCCGGATTCCAGCCCGGTCACCCGGTCATCCATGGCGTCCCTGGCCGTCAGTACCAGAACCGGCACGGTGACGCCCCGCGTCCGCCACTGGCGCAGCAGTTCAAGGCCATCCCCGTCCGGCAGGCCAAGATCCAGGATCACTATATCGGTGTTCACCGTCGCCATGGCGTGTTCCGCGCTCCTGGCACTGGTGACCCGGTCGACCACAAAGGAATCCATCTCCAGGCCGCTGACCAGACCGGAGGCCACCAGATCATCGTCCTCAATCAGCAACACATGCATCTTAATGCCCACTTAATCGGTACCCTGCACAATCCTGCCAGTTGCGTGAACAGCAGGGAGACAGAATGAGACACACCCAGTCAGCAGCGACGGTGATGGCAGCCCTGCTCCTGATGCTTGCCGGCATGATACCGGTTCAGGCGGCCATTGATCAGTCGGATTTTCTATCCCCGGAGGAGGCGTTCCAGTACGAGCTGGTTCCCGACGGTGATCAGTACCGTCTGGCGTGGGATATTGCGGATGATTACTACCTCTACCGCAAACGCATGACCGTGAGCGGCCAGGACGCTGAGCCCGCGAGCGTGAGCTACCCGGAAGGCGAGATCATCACCGACGAGTATTTCGGGGAGTCCGAGGTCTATTACGGTCAGGCCGAGGTGCTGATTGACCCGGGGGAAGCCCGCACCCTGGAGCTGAGCTGGCAGGGCTGCGCGGACGAGGGCCTGTGCTATCCGCCCCAGAGTGCCACTGTGACACTGGAGGGAAAAACGGCCAGTCCCGGTGACGGTGATGGCGGGAATCCCAACGCTGAACAGGCTGGCGGGGCAGCACCACAAGCGGAGGATGAATACCTGGCCAGCAGCCTCGCGGACAGCAGCCTGGCCTGGAACCTGGTCCTGTTCTTCGGGCTGGGCCTGCTTCTGGTCTTCACGCCCTGTGTGCTGCCAATGGTTCCCATCCTGTCCGCGGTGATTGTGGGCAGCCAGGCGGCGCGCGGCCGGGCCTTCTGGCTGTCGCTGACTTTCGTGGTCACCATGGCAGCAACCTATGCGGTGCTTGGGGCAGCGGCGGGGCTGATCGGTGCCAATCTTCAGGCCGCGTTCCAGGTGCCGCTGTTCATCGGTGGCCTGGCGGTGCTCTTCGTGCTGCTGGCACTGTCGATGTTCGGCGTTTATGAGCTTCAGTTGCCGGCCTTTATCCGGGAGCGTCTTGAGGCGATGAACGGTCGCCAGACGGGCGGCCATCTGGGTGGTGCGGCGCTGATGGGCTTCTTTTCGGCCCTGCTGGCGAGCCCCTGTATGACCGCGCCGCTGGCGGGCGCTCTGTTGTACATCGCCGAGTCCGGTGACGCGCTCAACGGCGGTCTGGGCCTGTTCGCCCTGGGGCTGGGCATGGGCGCGCCGTTGGTGGCATTCGGCACCCTTGGAGCGAGTTTCCTCCCGAAACCCGGCAGCTGGATGAACGGCGTCAAGGCGGTGTTCGGGGTGATTCTTCTGGGTACCGCTGTCTGGTTCCTGGAGCGTATCCTGCCTGATCATGTAGTCATGGCACTCTGGGGCGTTCTGGCGGTCATTGTCTCGGCTCTGGCGCTGAATGCAGTGCGCCATGCCGCCCTTGCTGAACCAGCACGGGCTCTGGCAGCGGCGTTGGCACTGGTGGTGGGTCTCTGGGGCGCTCTGATGCTGGTCGGCGCGGCTGGCGGCGGCAGTGCCCTGTACTCCCCGCTGACACCCTTTGTGGGGGGCGGTGAGCCCGCCGGTGACACCGGAGAAACCGATGATGGGATGGCCGGTTTTGAGGTGATCAAGTCACCTTCGGACCTGGATCAGGCGGTGGTCCGTGCCGGAGAGCAGGGGCGGTGGACCCTGCTGGAGTTCTATGCGGACTGGTGCATCACCTGCGAGGTGATCGAGGAAGAGGTCTTCGGTGATCCCAGGGTCCAGAAGGCGCTGGCGGATGTGCAGCTGCTCCAGGCGGACGTCACCGCCAACGACCGCACGGATCAGGCACTGATGGATGAACTGAAGGTGGTGGGACCGCCCACGATCATGCTGATCGGCCCGGATGGGCAGGAGCGCCGTGGCTATCGTGTCACCGGCGAGATCAGCAGCGAGGCCTTCCTGGAAAGGCTTTCCGCTACGGGCGCGTCGTCACTGTGAAGGAGGTATTGATGTCATCAATCGCCGTGGGGCCGCTGAGCCTTCCGGTTGCCCAGGTCCTGATGATCGTGGCCTTTGCAGTGGCGCTGTTTGCCGGGGCCGTGGCAGGGCGCCGTGAGCAGGTGAGCGTGGGCGGGCCGCTGACGGATATTCTGCTCTGGTCGCTGGTCTGTGCGCGGATTGGTTTCGTGGTGCTCTACTTTGATCACTACCGGGATGACCCGCTGGGCATCATCGATATCCGCGACGGCGGCTTCCATCTGGTGTCCGGCCTGATCGGCTGTGTCGCGGTAACCGCCTGGCAGCTCTGGCGTCATCCGGCGCTGCGCCAGGCGCTCGGGATTGCGGTGACCGTCGGTGTGCTGGTCTGGGCGCTTCCCTTTGGTCTGATCAAGCTGATGCAGGTCCAGGGGCAGGGGATTCCGGATGTGACGGTGGAATCACGCGAAGGCAGTGAGCGGCCACTGGCGTCATTGGCGGACGGCCGCCCCATGGTGGTCAACCTCTGGGCCTCGTGGTGCCCTCCCTGTGTGCGTGAGATGCCGGTGCTGGAAGATGCTCAGGAAAGCCACGGGGATATCGCCTTTGTGTTCGTCAATCAGGGGGAAGGTACACCGACCATCAACAGTTTCCTTGATGAACATGACCTGACGCTGCGCAACGTGGTCCTGGACCGCAGGCGCGAGGTGGCTTCCAATACCGGCAGCCAGGGGCTGCCCACGACGCTTTTCTACAACGCATCCGGGCAGCTGGTGACCGTCCATCATGGTGAGCTCTCCAGCGCGACCCTCGCGGATAACCTTTCCGAATTCGAAACCGACAAAGGAGATAACAACCAATGAGTCCCCTCAACACCGGAGCCTACCGGCTTGCCGCCGGCCTCCTGCTGATCCTGGCCCTGGCTCTGCCGGCCCACGCCCAGCAGCAGACCATGGATGGCGACGCCATCTGGCAGACCCTGGAGGACAGCAACTGGGTGCAGGACGGCGCTGATGACGCGGACAGGATCATCTACACCTTCACCGATCCCAACTGCCCCTACTGCGATCAGTTCCGCGAACAGGCCGCGCCCTGGATCGAAGCGGGCCGAGTCCAGCTGCGTCACATCATGGTCGGGATCATCAAGCGCAGCAGCACGCCCAAGGCGGCCACGATTCTCGGCAGCGAGGATCCTGAAGCGAAACTGGCGGAAAACCGGAAAGCCTATGAAAGTGGCGGGATCGAGCCCGACGAGGCGCTCGTGAAGGAAGCGGAAGGCCAGGTCCGGGAGAACAACTTCCTGATGCGGGACCTGGGCGCCAGGGCCACGCCCACCACCATCTACTGGGATGGGAATGGCGAACTGGCGGCCAAGCAGGGTGCACCCCGGCCTAGGGAAATGCCCGCGATCATGGGCAGCCAGAAGCCGGAGTGACCTGCGTCAGTGCTGGGGCACGACCAGGATCTTGCCGTCGCGCTCACCCGAGGCGGCGGCCGCCACGGCCTGCTTGATGTCGCTGACATCGTATTCGGCGGCAATCGGAGCCTTCAGGGCGCCGCTGGCGATCTGGCGGGTTACTTCGCTGTAGATGGCCATCTGCTGGTCACGGCCAGCCTGGCTGAACCAGCGTGACAGCCAGAAGCCGCGCAGCGAGATGTCACGGAAGACCACGTTCGCCGGCGACATCTGGCATGGCTGGCCGCTCATCATGCCGTAATTCACTACCGGGGAACCGGCTGCCAGGCAGCTGGCCAGATGGTCGGTCGCATCACCGCCCACAGCGTCGATGCCGAGCCGGATGTCCGCGCCGCCGGTGGCTTTCAACAACTGACCGTCGAGCGACGTGACTCCCC
>NZ_CAJXMA010000121.1:0-6064 GCF_913056445.1 uncultured Halovibrio sp. | reverse complement strand
CGAAGTCGAACACCATACCGGCATCGTTCAGCTCGCCGGCGAGTTCAATGTCCACAATCCAGCTTTCGCCGACCAGGCCGCGGTGACGGTCCAAGTAGGCAAAGTCAATGACGGTCAGGTTATCAACGAAAAGACGGTTCATGATTCGGTGGCTGCCTGCGCTGTGAAAGGCCGCATGGTAGCAGATCACGCCATGCGGCGGGCAGCGGCTCAACCTATAAGCCCGCCGAGCCAGGCAATGCCGAGACTGAAGATACCCAGGCTGACGGCCAGTGCCATGGTGTAGATCCGCGCTGCCGTGGTTTTCTGCTCGCGCCGGTAGAGGTCCAGGGTACGCTGGGCGACCTCCTCGGAAGTGTCCCGCGCGATGTCATGGGCCTGCTGGACCGCTTCCGACTGCAGGGACTGCCAGAACTCCGTATCCACCGTCTGTGTCGCTGTCAGGTGATCCTTGAGGGCGTTCAGGTCGCTTTCCGTCAGTCCCTGTTGGTTCTGCTCCCGCAGCTCCCGGCGCAGTTCACTGAGTTCATTGCCCAGGTTGAGGGTGACTTCAGCGGCCACTTCATTCTTCAGCGCCTCCAGTCGGTTTTCCACCAGTTCACGGAAATCCGCGGTCTGCTTTTCAATCGCCTCTTCCCGCCGGCGTTCACTGTCCTCGATCAGGCGGCGGACATGGTCGTGCTGTTCGTCGAAGAGACTGGAAAGCAGCTCATGCAGCCGGTTGTGGATGTGGGTCTTCACCGCTGAACGCGCGATCTGTTCGATCAGCTCCGTGGTCAGGGGAACGGTGTCCCCCTCGGTGCCCGTGCTCTGGGGGCTGTCCGCAAGCCGCACGCTGGCCCCGGTTTCAAGGGGCTCGGAATCCTCGGGTGGTTCGGCCACATCCTCGGGGGCCGGTGGTTCGGGCAGGGTCCCCTGGTTCAGGTCCTGGGTCAGGGCCGTGAGGATGCTGTCGAGACCGTCCGCCTGCGGGGGTTTGGTGAGGATGTTGTAGACTCCGTATCCCTGCGCTTCCTGAATGAAATCATCCGATTTCTTTGAGGTGCACATGACCACCGGGATGGAGGCGGTTGCCGGGTTGCGCTTGATGGCCTTGGTGGCCTCCACGCCATTCATGCCCGGCATCAGGTGGTCCATGAAGATGACGTCCGGTGGCTGTTCGCTGTTCAGCAGATCCAGAGCCTCCTCGGCGGAGCCCGCCATGCTTACGTCCATGCTCCGGCTCTCAAGGAGTTTGCTCAGGGCGAAGCGGGCGACTTTGGAGTCGTCCACCAGCAGAGCGGTATTGATGGTCATCTGGCTTCCTCTTGCGTACTGCGTTGTTACCGGATGGGCTGACATGGGTCACCACGCCTCCATGGATGGACATTGGGTTTCCCGGTAGCTGCCCTTGCGGTAGCACACTCCCGGCTCCGAAGTGCGGGCGATGAAGACCTCACCTTCCGGCGTGGTCATGCGGACCTCGCCGTAGGGTTCGCCTTCCCGGAACGTGCTTTCAATGCTGGCGCCGCTGGGATGACGGATCTCGCCCTCGCCGTGGAAACGGCCATCGACAAACTGGCCCCGGTACTGGCGCCCACTGCTGAAAGTGCGGACCCCTTCGCCATGGAAACGGTCGTTGGCGAACTCGCCACGGTAATAGCCGCCGTTGGGGTAGGTCAGGCGGCCCTCGCCGTGCAGCTCGCCGTCCCGGAAATCACCCACGTACATGAGTCCTTCAGCGGTGGTGAGGGTGCCGTGCCCGTTAAGCTCGCCGTCTTCCCAGTTACCGGTGAAGGTGTCGCCGTTGCTGGCGGTGAGTGTGCCACGGCCGTGGTACTCGCCATCCTGGAAATCGCCCTCATAGACATCACCATTGGGGCGCTGCAGGTTGCCTTCGCCATGCATGGTGCCCTGCCGCCACTCGCCTTCATAGATGCGCCCGTCCGGGAAGTGGGCTGTCCCCTCGCCGTGGAACTCACCGTTGCGGAATTCGCCCTCGTAGGTGAGGCCGTCGCTGTCGCGGTAGGTGCCTTCGCCGGTTTTCACGCCGTGTTCCCAGGTGCCGTTGCGGTAACGGACAGTGGTGTAGCGCTCAAGGCGCGCCATCAGGGTGGGGGAGTCGCCGGCATCCAGGTGGATCCGCTCGCGCCAGGTACTGTGTTTCGGTTTGCTGATCTCGATGGTGTAGGTTCCGGGGGCCAGCTCCAGGTCCATGGCGGTGGACCCCCGGGGCTTGCCATTGATCCGCACCTGGTCGTCGTAGACGTTGGAGCGCAGTGTCAGCCGGGCTTGTGTCGGCTGCTGCTTTTTCTTCTGCTCCGCCTTTCCGCCGGCGGTGGGCTGGGAATCAGCTGCCATTTCGGCGCGAGCGTCATCAGGCGTGTTTTCGGAGCTGCTACCCGTATCAGGTACGGAAACGGCCGGGATGACCCGAGGAATCCTGTCGGCGCTGGCCTGGGATCTGTCTGCTGGGGCGCGCTCATCACCCGCGCTGGTTTGCGTCTCCCCGGAAGAGGAGGGGGAAACCGCCGGAATGCGTGAGCCCACCAGCTCCGGAGAGCGCTGGATGGTGGCAAAGCCGGCCGTCACCAGCAGCATGATCGCGAGAAAATTCGCAAACAGCAGTGGTCTGTAGTCGATCATTGCATGCCACTCCGTTCATTGCGGCACCGCGGGTCAGGCAGGAGGCAATGGCGGCCACCTGTTCAGTCTGACTTCATGTTATCGGAGAACGGGTACTGGCTGCGTGAAGTGACGCACTTTTCAGGCGTTTTCCGAGCGGCTCTGCTGCTGCAGTTCCTCCCAGGCGCGCATGTGCACGTCTGCTTCGTACTCGTAGGGCGATTTGAACGGCGTCAGGACCAGGTCAAAGACCGCGAAAAGCAGGCCCACGGAAAGCCAGGACAGTACCAGCGTCTCCAGGGTGGTGGCCTGGACCTGGGCGGTTGCGTCCACGAAGCGCTCCAGGTGCGGCAGGGCGTTGTCCACCAGCGCCACGGGATTGAAGCGGGCGAACACCAGCGGAATCCAGAATCCCAGAAATACCGGGAAGAATCCGAAGGACCAGAGGATCCGGCGGATCAGATAGATCGCCAGCGCGTTGACGTATCGCCGCCGCAGTTCCGGTATGCCCCGGATCTCTTCCAGGTAGCGCTTGCGTTCAACCCAGTAGGCTTCAACCCGCGGACGGGATCCGGAAGTCTCGGTATGCTCGTTTTGGCTGGTCAATGATTGTCCATGCATAAGTTGCCCAGTGTCCCCTCACTATAAACAAGATGTGAGCGGTTGCCAGAGGCCACCCCGCTACGGCTGTGGGAACACGGGCGCGCAACCGCTAGAATGGCGGCACATTCATCGGACAGGACGAGAGCATGCTGGATCAGGCGGAACCGCAGGTTCACCCGGCTTTCGAGTGGGTACGCAATCACCGGATCGAGACACTTCACCTGGAGGTGGAGGAGTACCGCCATCGGGCCACCGGGGCATGCCATCTGCATCTCGCTTCAGACAACGACGAGAACGTTTTCCTCGTGGCACTGCGGACCTTCCCCATGGACTCCACCGGGGTCGCGCACATCCTCGAGCACACGGCCCTGTGCGGGAGCGAGAACTACCCCACGCGCGATCCGTTCTTCATGATGATCCAGCGTTCGCTGAACACCTTCATGAACGCGCTGACCAGCAGTGACTGGACTGCCTATCCGTTTGCCAGTCGCAACCGGAAGGATTTCGACAACCTGCTCTCGGTCTATCTGGATTCCGTGTTCTTTTCCAATCTGGACCCGCTGGATTTCGCCCAGGAGGGCCACCGGCTCGAATTCGAGACTCCGGACGACCCCAGTACGCCACTGGTGCACAGGGGCGTGGTCTACAACGAGATGAAGGGCGCTATGAGTTCGCCGGTGTCACAGCTCTGGCAGACGCTGTCCAAGCATCTGTTCCCGACCACGACCTATCATTACAACAGCGGCGGCGAGCCGGACCATATCGTGGACCTGACCTATGACCAGCTGGTCCAGTTCTATCGCCGCCACTACCATCCCAGCAACGCGATCTTCGCCACCTTCGGCGATATCCCGGCGCGCGAGCACCAGGAGCGTTTTGAGTCCTTGGCGCTGAACCGGTTCCAGGCGGCGGAGATCGACCTGCCGGTGCGCAATGAGAAGCGCTACTACGCCCCTGTGAGGGTTCAGGAGCATTACGGCGTGGACCCGGACGAGGGCACTGACAACCGGACCCATGTGGTCATGGGCTGGCTGCTGGGGGAGAGTTTCGACCTGGAGAAGAACCTTGAGGCGGAACTGCTCACAGCCGTTCTGCTGGAAAACAGTGCCTCGCCGCTGCTGCAGGCTCTGGAGACCACCAGCCTGGGGCAGGCACCCTCGCCGCTGTGCGGGCTCGAGGATTCCAACCGGGAAATGACCTTTGTCTGCGGCATCGAAGGCACGGAGCCGGAGCAGGCCGGCGACGTGGAGAATCTGATTCTTGAGACACTGGAGCAGGTGGCACGCGAGGGCGTCGCCCATGAGAAGCTGGAGGCCATCGTGCACCAGCTGGAACTGCAGCAGCGCGAGATCTCGGGTGACGGGTTCCCCTACGGTCTGCAACTGATCATGCAGGCGCTCTCGCCCATGGTGCACGGTGGTGATCCGGTGGATCTGCTCGACCTGGAGCCGGTACTGGAACGGCTTCGTGAACGCATCCGGGATCCGGAGTATGTGCCCGGGCTGATCCGGCGCCTGCTTCTGGACAACCCTCACCGGGTGCGCCTGGCACTGGCGCCGGACACCGGCCTCAACGAACGCCGGGAACAGGCGGTGCGGCAGGCGCTGGACGAGCAGAAGGCGAGCCTGACCGAAGAGGAGCAGCGGACCCTGGTCGAGCAAGCGCAGGCCCTGCAGGCACGCCAGAACCAGGAAGCGGACGACAGCATGCTGCCGCGCGTGGGCATCGAGGATGTGCCGGCGTCGCTGAAGATCCCGGAAGGGGAGTCCGACGCGTCCGGGCGCATCACCCGCTATCACATGGGCACCAATGGCCTGGTGTACCAGCAGCTTGTGGCGCCGCTGCCGGATCTCGCCCCGGAACAGCGCCAGCTTCTGCCCATCTATTCGAGCATGCTGAGCGAGGTGGGTGCGGGCTCCGAGGACTATCTGCGTATGCAGGACCGCATCTCGGCGGGCAGTGGTGGCATCAGCGGGGCGGCCACGATCAAGGGCAACGTTGACGATGTACAGTCCGTGCGCGGCTACTTTACCCTGGGCGGCAAGGCCCTGGCCGCGAACAGCGACGATCTCGCCGGGCTTCTGCATGACGTTGCCTCTGCCGCACGGTTTGACGAAAAAGAGCGGGTGCGTGAGCTGGTGGCGCAGATGCGCGCCCGCAGGGAACATTCCATCACCGGCAGCGGTCACGCATTGGCCATGGGTGCGGCTTCACACGGGGCCAGCCCCGGCGCCCGCCTGACCTATGAACTCGGTGGGCTCGAGGGCATCCGCCAGCTTGTGGCTCTGGATGACCGCCTGGACGACAGCGCCGAGCTTGACCGCTTCTGCCAGCGCTTGTCGGAGCTTCATGAGCGGATCCACGCGGGCGGGCCGGACTTTCTGCTGATTGGCGAGAGCAGTGGACTGGAAGGCTCCGAGGCCGCTGTGCGTGGCTACTGGTCCCTGGATGGGGATCGGGCTGAAGGTGGCTTCCATCTGGATCCGGTGAGTGAACAGGTCAACGAAGGCTGGCTGACCGCGACCCAAGTGAACTTCTGCGCCCGGGCCTTTCCGACGGTGCCGGTGGAACATCCGGATGCGGCACCGCTGAGCGTTCTGGGTGTGCTGCTGCGCAATGACAACCTGCACCGCAGTATCCGGGAGCAGGGCGGCGCCTACGGCAGCGGCGCGGGGCAGGACAGCGCCAACGGGGTTTTCCGTTTCTTCTCCTATCGCGACCCGCGCCTCGAGGAGACCCTGGCCGACTTCGATCGCTCACTGGAGTGGCTGCATGCTGGTGGGCAGACTGCGGCCTCCGTGGAAGAGGCCATACTGGGCGTGATCTCCCAGCTGGACCGGCCGCGCTCACCGGCGGG
>NZ_CAJXMA010000120.1:0-6089 GCF_913056445.1 uncultured Halovibrio sp. | reverse complement strand
GCAAGCGTGCTGGCCTGGGGTCTGCTGCTGGCAATCATCTGGGGTCTGTAAAGCGTGGAGCCCCTGCTCACCTGGACAATGCTGGTGGCGGCAGCCTTTCTGGGGGGCGGTCTCAATGCCGTAGCCGGGGGCGGCAGCTTCTTCACCTTCCCGGCGTTGGTCTGGGCCGGCGTACCGCCGGTAGCCGCCAACGCCTCCGGGACCATGGCGCTGCTCCCCGGCTACATGGCCAGCACCTGGGGGTTCCGCGAGGATCTGAAGGCACCGGAGCAACTCTCCATGGCAGCAGTCCTGGCCACCAGCCTGATCGGTGGCAGCCTCGGAGCCGGCCTTCTACTGATCACACCGGATGCGGTCTTCAGCGATATCGTCCCCTGGCTGCTGCTGGCCGCCACCCTGCTGTTCGCCCTCGGGCCACGCCTGCTGCGTAACCTGAATACCAGCGGAGGCGAGTCCCGCCCTGGCGTCCAGATCACAGCACTTCTGGCGGTCTGTATCTACGGCGGCTACTTCAATGGCGGCCTCGGAATCGTGCTTCTGGCCACTTTCGGGCTGCTCGGCCACACCGGTCTCAACCGGATGCAGGGCCTCAAGAACCTCATCTCCGCCGTACTTACCGCTATCGCCGTGGCACTCTATGCCATCGGCGGGGCCATTATCTGGATCAAGGCCCTGGTCATGATGATCTCGGCGGTGGCGGGCGGCTATGTGGTCGCAAGGGTAGCCCGGAAGCTGCCGGAGGCGACCATACGCGCCGTGGTCATCGTCACGGGCGCGATCATGACAGCGGTGTTCTTCCTCAACTGATCAGTCTTCCGCCTTACGCTCCGAATAACGGCTGACCAGATACTCCGAGCGATCACGCAGCAGCAGGGTAAACTTCACCAGCTCCTCCATCACGTCCACTACCCGGTCGTAGAGCGGTGACGGCAGCATCCGGCCCGCCTCATCGAATTCCTGGTAGGCCTTGGGCACGGAGGACTGGTTGGGGATGGTGATCATGCGCATCCAGCGCCCGAGGATACGCAGGTTGTTCACCGCGTTGAACGACTGGGAACCGCCGGAGACCTGCATCACCGCCAGGGTCCGTCCCTGGGTGGGCCGCACGCCGCCGACCGAAAGCGGCAGCCAGTCGATCTGGGTCTTCATGATCCCGGTCATGTTGCCATGACGCTCCGGGCTGACCCAGACGTGCGCCTCGGACCACTGGGAAAGCTCCCGAAGTTCCTGCACCTTGGGGTGATCCGCCTCCGCATCGTCCGGCAGCGGCAGGCCCGAGGGATTGAACATTCGGGTCTCGGCGCCGAACTCATGCAGAAGGCGCTGCGCCTCCTCGGCCAGGAAGCGGCTGTAGGAACGCTCCCGGAGCGAGCCGTAGAGCAGCAGGACCCGTGGCGGATGAGCGCTTCCGGGGCTGTTGAGTTTCTCAAGATCCGGATGATCCAGAAAGGTCCGGTTCACGTTGGGTAGATCTACCATTCGATACACCTCAGCCCTGGCTGGTTCCCGGAAAATAATGACGGGTATGGTTCGCAATCCAGACCAGCCCCAGCATCAGTGGCACCTCGACCAGCACGCCGACCACCGTGGCCAGTGCCGCACCGGACTGCAGCCCGAAGAGCGAAATGGCCGCGGCCACGGCCAGCTCAAAGAAGTTGCTGGCCCCGATCATGGCCCCCGGCGCCGCCACGCTATGCGGGACTTTCCAGGCCCTGGCCCACCCGTAGGCAATCACGAAGATCAGGAAGGTCTGAAGAATGAGCGGCACTGCGATCAACGCAATGTGCACCGGGTTCTGGAGGATCACCTCGCCCTGGAAGGCAAACAACAGCACCAGCGTCAGGATCAGGCCAACGGGTGTCACGGGGCCCAGACGCTTCATGAAGACGTTCTCGAAGTAATCACTCCCCTTCCTGGCAATGACATAACGACGCGTGGCATAGCCGGCCGTCAGCGGAATCACGATGTAGAGGAAGACCGAAAGCGCAATGGTGTCCCAGGGCACCATGATGTTGGACAGCCCCAGAAGCACCATCACGATGGGGGCGAAGGCGAACAGCATAATGATGTCGTTAAGCGATACCTGAACCAGCGTATAGGCCGCATCGCCACGGGTCAGGTAACTCCAGACGAACACCATGGCCGTGCAGGGGGCGGCCCCCAACAGGATGGCCCCGGCCAGGTACTGGCGTGCCATATCCTCGGCAATGAAGGGCGCGAACACCACCAGCAGGAAGAACCAGGCAATGGCGAACATGGTGAAGGGCTTGATCAGCCAGTTCACCGCCGTGGTAATCACCAACCCCCTAGGCTGGCGACGCACGCCCGCGATGGAGGCGAAATCCACCTGCACCATCATCGGGAAGATCATGGCCCAGATCAGGACCGCGACCGGAATCGACACCTGAGCGTATTCAAAACGCGACAGCACATCAGGCACCACGGGCGCGAACTGCCCCAGTGCAATACCAATCACAATCGCAAGCGCCACCCAGACCGACAGGTAACGCTCGAACAGACCCATGCCCTCCTTGATGTTCGGGGTATCCTCAGTGGTACTCACGCCTGGCCTCCATCAACGTCATCGCGAATCAGGCATTCAACCCGTGCCCTTATATCATCCCGAACGTTACGGAACTGCTGCATGATCCTGTCCTCCGACCCCAGGGCTTTTGCCGGGTCCGGCAGTCCCCAATGGCGCTTGATCGTCCCCGGGGGCAGTATCGGGCAGGACTCATCGGCATCACCGCAGACCGTCACCACCAGATCCGCCCATTCCAGGTGCGCATCCGTCAGGAGGGTGGACGCCTGATCACGGATATCCACGCCAGCCTCATCCATCACCTTGATGGCCCTCGGGTTCTGGCCATGGGCTTCCAGACCGGCGGAATCCACGCTCACGCGATCCCCGGCCAGATGCCGCAGGACCCCCTCGGCCATCTGGGAGCGGCAGGAGTTACCGGTACACACGAACAACACATTCATCACCAAACCTCATTGGGCCGCATCCAGGGAAGGACGTTGGGTCATGCATGAAAGGCGGGCACTGAGCTCACCCAGATCCCGCGCCTCCAGCGCCGCGCGCAGGACCTGGCGGGCCCAGTCCGGAAGGTCCGTGGCCAGACGGTAATGCACCCACTGCCCACGGCGCTCATCCTGCACAATGCCCTGATCCCGGAGCTGGGACAGGTGGCGCGAGATACGCGGCTGTGAAAGCTCAAGGGCCGCAACCAGCTCGCAGACACAGAGCCGCCCTTCCTGCTCAAGGAGCAACAGGCTGTTCAACCGGGTGGTGTCTGAAAGCGCTCGAAAGAACTGCTCCGGCGTAACCATATCTGCATATCCATATATGTACAATCGCAACTCTACACGGAATAAGGCGCAATGAAAAGATCCGCACGCCCGGGATCTACAGCGACGGAAACTCGAGCTCGGGCACTCCCCAGCGCCGCCGGATCCAGTTGATGGACCGGAACACCGCCGGGCGCTCAACCACCCAGCGCTCCAGGCGGTATTTGCCCGGGAAATTGAGAAGCGTCAGCGAGATGAGGATGGTCAGAAGGCCCTGCCCCGGCAGCACCAGCATCGCGATCCCCGCAAGCAGAAGGATCAGGCCCAGAAGGTTCTTGAGGATGAGTGCCAGCAGCCCCAGCAGCGGATAGCGGCCCTGGAGGAGATAGCGCCGGCGCCGCGGCCGGGTGAAATAGTCCGACGGAATCCGGGCGATGACGAACGGCACCGCCACCAGCGTGGCCACAAACATCAGAAGGGAAACGCCCCCAAGGGCCCACAGGAAGGTTTCATGGCGCTCAAACCAGCGGACCAGCATTGCAAACAGTGCTTCCATCGGTTGCTCCCGGAAAACCAGCGCCAAGGCTAGCGCGTTCCGCGGCCACTGCGAAGGCCCTTGGAGAACGCCAACGTGGCCCCCATCACATCCTGCAGTTGCCGCATGAACTGATCACTTCCTATACTCGATACCGTATGGGGAGATAACAACCGGATGCTGGAGGGCACCTATGGAACAGAAAACCCCTCAAAGGGAAACGGCACGGTCATTCCGAAGTGACCGCTTTTCACCGCTGGGCCTGACCCAGTCACTCATTGAGCCGAACAGCACAGCCACCGGCGCCGAGCGCTGGATGGCGGAGAAATTCCTGTCGGTGGCCGGCAATCCGCCCCTGACCCTGGATCTATGGGGAACCCAGGAGATCACGCCTTCCGGGCAGAGCCCATGTTACCGCCTGCGGGTGGCGGACCGTTCCGCGCTGTATGAACTGATGACCAACCCGAACCTGGCCTTCGGCGACCTCTACAGCGAAGGGCGGCTGGAGATGGACGGCCACATGCCGGATCTTCTCACGGATCTCTACCGCTCACTGGACCAGGCCTACGAGAAGCTGCCGCTGTTCCTGCGCATGCTCTGGCGCGACCAAGCGCCGCGCTCGACCAGCCTCAAGGCGGCCCGGGACAACATCCACCACCATTACGACATGGGCAACGATTTCTACCAGCTATGGCTGGACCGGGCCCAGATGCAGTACACCTGCGCCTACTACGAGGAACCGGACATCACCCTGGAACAGGCCCAGCTCGCCAAGCTTGAGCTGGTCTGCCGCAAGCTGCAGCTCAAGCCCGGCGAGACCGTGGTGGAAGCCGGCTGTGGCTGGGGCGGACTCGCCCGCTACATGGCGAAGCACTACGGCGTGAAGGTGCGCGCGTTCAACATTTCCGAGGAACAGGTGACCTTCGCGCGCGAAAAAGCGAAGGAGGAAGGCCTGGAAAACCAGGTGGAGTACGTGCTGGACGATTACCGCAACATCTCCGGCCTGTACGACCGATTCGTTTCCGTGGGCATGCTCGAGCATGTGGGAACCGACTACTATCCGGACCTGGCCGCGGTCATCCGCCGGCACATGAAGACCGAGGGCCTGGCGCTGGTTCATTCCATCGGGCGCAACTACCCGATGCGCACCAACGCCTGGATCGAGAAGCGGATCTTCCCCGGCGCCTATCCACCCAGCATCACCGAATTCACCAGTATCGGCGAGGCCGGTCCCTTCTCGGTGCTGGATGTGGAGAACCTGCGGCTGCACTACGCCGAAACCCTGGAGGACTGGCTCGCCCGCTTTGAGGCCAACATCGACACCGTGCGCGAGATGTACGGTGAGAACTTCGTCCGGGCCTGGCGCCTCTACCTGGCCGGCTCGATCGCCTCGTTCCGGGCGAACGCACTCCAGCTGTTCCAGATGGTGCTGGCGCACCCCGAGAACAACAATGTGCCACGTAACCGTAAACACCTCTACACCAGCTCCAACGTGCCGCCGGAGGACAGTTACTGATGGTACAGCGCTATGATGCACTGATCGTTGGTGGTGGGCCGGCCGGCTCCACCATGGCACAGACCCTGACACAGCGGGGCTACCATACCCTGGTGGTCGACAAGCAGACCTTCCCCCGGGATAAGACCTGCGCGGGCTGGGTCACGCCCGCCGTGCTGGAGCTCCTGGCCATCAACCCGGATGACTACCGGCGGGAGAACATCATGCAGCCCATCCATCGCTTCCGCATCGGCATGATGGGGCAGAAGGCGGTGGAGAATGACCATGGCAGCGAGCCCGTCAGCTACGGCATCCGCCGCTGTGAGTTCGACCACTACCTGCTCGAGCGCAGCGGCAGCGATCGGGCCGAGGGCGTCAAATTCAAGTCCCTGGAACGCACCGACGACGGCGAATGGTGCCTGAACGGCGAGTACCAGGCGCCGCTGGTCATTGGCGCCGGTGGTCACTTCTGCCCCGTGGCGGCCACAATCGGGGAAGGCCCCGGCAGCCACGAAACCTCGGTGACCGCCAAGGAAGTAGAGGGGCTTCTCAATGAGGGCAGAAAGAAGGTCTGTAAACGGGGTGTCGCCGCTGATCATATAATCGATGGTCAGTGGGGTGAGAGAGTCGCTGAGAGTCTCTCCCTTATCGCTGTTCGTGATGTCATTCTTATGTACGAATCCGACTGGATCGCCGTCAGCGTAGACCGGGGCCGCATCGTATCCGTTTTCATTGAGCCACGCAGCGGCATCACTTGGTGACGTATCG
>NZ_CAJXMA010000119.1:0-6096 GCF_913056445.1 uncultured Halovibrio sp. | reverse complement strand
CATGCGGTTTCTTTCTGTACTGAACCGGTGCCACATAACTGAACCTCCATTACCGTCTTAGGGTTCCAGAATAACGGACAGCTGCCCACAAAAAACCCCCTGCCGGCATCCGACAGGGGGTTCTTTTATCGGCGCGGCCCTTGGGCCGCAACACCGGAACCGGTCTTAGAACTGGTTCATGGTGTTGTCTTTACCACCGGCCTTCAGGGCTGCTTCGCCCGCGAAGTATTCCTTGTGGTCGTCACCGATGTTGGAGCCGGCCATGTCCTGGTGCTTGACGCACGCCAGACCCTTGCGGATCTCCTGGCGCTGGACGTCGCGCACGTAAGCCAGCATGCCTTCCTCACCGAAGTAGCCCTTGGCCAGGTTGTCCGTGGACAGGGCCGCGGTGTGGTAGGTCGGCAGTGTGATGAGGTGATGGAAGATGCCGGCGTGCTTGGAACCATCCTTCTGGAAGTTCTGGGTCCAGCGGTCGGCTTCCGCAGCAAGTTCGGAATCGTCGTACTTGCTGTTCATCAGATCGGAGCGGTCGTACTGGGACACGTCCTTGCCTTCTTCCTTCCAGGCGTCGAACACCTGCTGACGGAAGTTCAGGGTCCAGTTGAAGGACGGGCTGTTGTTGTAGACCAGCTTGGCGTCCGGAACCTCTTCCTTGATGCGGTTGACCATACCCGCGATCTGGCCGACGTGCGGCTTCTCGGTCTCGATCCACAGCAGGTCCGCGCCGTTCTTCAGGCTGGTGATGCAGTCCAGAACCACGCGGTCCTCGCCAGTGCCTTCCTGGAATTCGTACAGGCCGTTGGGCAGACGCATCGGCTTGTGCAGCTCGCCCTTCTTCTTGATGACCATGTCGCCTTCCTGAACATCCTCGGCGGACTTGACCGGCTCGGTCTTCAGGAAACCGGTGTAGGTAGCCGCCAGATCGCCCGGCTCCTGGGAGACCGGAATCTTGTGGGTCAGGCCAGCGCCCAGGGAGTCGGTACGCGCAACGATGACACCGTCTTCAACACCCAGCTCGAGGAACGCATAGCGAACCGCGTTGATCTTGGCGATGAAGTCCTCGTGGGGGCAGGTTACCTTGCCGGCCTGGTGACCGCACTGCTTGGCGTCGGAGACCTGGTTCTCGATCTGGATGGCGCAGGCGCCTGCCTCGATCATCTTCTTGGACAGCAGGTAGGTCGCTTCCTCGTTACCGAAACCGGCGTCGATGTCGGCGATGATCGGCACAACGTGGGTCTCGAAGTTGTCGATCCTGTCGATCAGCTCCTGGACCTTCTTGTCATCACCGGCTTCACGGGCTTCATCAAGGTCGTGGAACAGATGGTTGAGTTCGCGCGCGTCCGCCTGCTTGAGGAAGGTGTAGAGCTCTTCGATCAGGCTCGGTACCGCAGTCTTCTCATGCATGGACTGGTCCGGCAGCGGGCCGAACTCGGAACGCATGGCGGCGACCATCCAGCCTGAGAGATACAGGTAGCTGCGCTTGGTGGTGCCATGGTGGCGCTTGACGGCCATCATCTTCTGCTGGCCGATGAACCCGTGCCAGCAACCCAGGGACTGGGTGTACTTGCTGTGGTCCTTGTCGTACTCGGCCATGTCCTCACGCATGATCCGTGCGGTGTAGCGCGCGATGTCCAGGCCGGTCTGGAACCGGTTCTGGGCGCGCATGCGGGCCACATACTCAGGCGTAATGTGGTCCCATTTGCCGCCCTGCGACTTGCGCAGTGCAGCTGCTTCTTCAATGTCCTTCATGTAGTTCGACATGATTCACCTATGCTTCGGGAGTGGAACAACACGATTGGTCGGCGCCTCCCCTGTGGCGAGGAGTCGTGCCTCGAGCGCTGGCGTATTCTATCCGGATTCACACCATAATTAAAATCAATGCAATCAATTCCCGACATTCTTTCCATGAATGTTACGCCGTGCTGAATAGACCCGGTACCGGCCATCGTCTGACAGGCTCCGAACCGGGCCTATGGAGCGGATCATCGGCTCCTGGTAGGGCAGAAAGGCATTGGCAACCAGCCTGAGTTCAGCGCCCGGCTGCAGGAAATCCGGCAATGCCCGGAACCATTGGTTGATCGGATCCAGGTTCTTCTTCTGACCCTGATGGAAGGGCGGATTGCTGAAAACGCTGGCATAACGGCCTGTGACACCAGCGAGACCGTCAGACGCGACAATCGTCACTCCCTGCGCTCCCTCGAAGAACGCACGGGCACAGTTCAGGGCCTGCCAGTGCACGTCGGCCAGTGTGACCGCGAGCTCCGGCCACTGGTGGCGCAGCCAAGCGGCAATCACGCCGTTGCCGCAGGCCAGATCCAGCACCGGCTCGGCTGGTTTCTCCGTTACCGTTGCCAGCAGCTGGCGGGTGCCCTCATCCAGCCGCCCCTCACTGAACAGACCGGGAAGGCTGTAGAGTTCAAGATCGGCGCCCGGGGCCACCACGGTGACCGGTTCCAGCCAGTCCCAGACACGGAAAGGCGCTGCCGGGGTCTCCAGCGTCGCACACCAGAGCTGGCAGTGCCGGGCACTGTCGATCCGGAAGGCACCGGGGAAACGCTCCCGGAACTGACGGCTGCCACGTGCAATGCCTTCACGTTTCGCCCCCACCAGCCACAGCTCGCCACCAGCGGCCAGCCGGGCGGCCGCCCAGGCCATGCGCATCTCCAGCTCCGAGCGCGCCTTGGGCATCAGGATCACGATGGTGTCAAACGCATCCGGTGTCTCCGGATCGTCATAGCCGAAGAGCCTGCCTCCGTCAGCCCCGCCACCGTGCCCGTGAACACCGTAATGGGTGGTCAGCGCGTGCAGCCGGCATCCCTGCCAGTAGGGCATGGGGCCATCATGGCCGACAAGGCAGACCCGCTCCCCCAGCCGGTCCAGTGAGCGTTCCAGAATGCTGAGCGCCGGGCTGGCTTCAGTCATCATTGTTCAAGGGTTCTCCCGAATAGGTGAATCGCAGGTTCTGGTAATAGCGGCGCACAATGGCGGGCGAATCCGGCACACGATACCGCCCCACGGACCGCACCGCACGCAGTGCGCTCTCATCCAGGCCGCTATGGCCGCTGGGCAGATGCACGCGGGAGGTCTCAAGATAGCCCTGGGCGTCCACGGAGAAACGGATCTCACCGCGGTGACGCGCATCCGCCCCCTCTGGCTGTTCCCATCGGGCCATGATCTGGCGCTTCATGCGGGCCAGATATTCATTGGCCATACGGATCCTGCGCTCCTCGATCTCGCTGACCATGGACTCGCCGCGGATGGCATCCATTTCCCCCTCATCCAGTGCTTCCATGCCCGTATCAGCGCCGATTTCCGGCCCCTTCCCGGCCTCCGGCGCCGTCTCCGGCTCCGCCTCTTCCTGGCCCAGGGACATACTGGCACTGGCCGGATCCGGTTCGCTCCGGGCCTTTCCCTCAGTCGCTGCATCCGGACTGGGGGCGCCGCTGTCCGGCGACGGCTGTTCATCCGCCCCCTCCCGAGTGTCCTCCGGGGATTCCGGGCGGCTGGGGGCCTCAGAGATCTCCGGGCTGGGCGCGTCGCCAGTGGCGCCAGGATCTTCCGGCGCAGCGGCCGGCTCTTCCTCGGCCTTGGGCGCATCCATCCGGGTACCATCCAGGTCAGTCACCTCATCCGTATCCCGCGGCATATGCTGTTCATCCGGTTCCGGTTCTGGCTCAGGTTCTGGCTCAGGTTCTGGCTCAGGCTCGGGTTCCTCCGGTGCGGGTTCGGGCTCAGGCTGCGGAAAGGAAACGCGCACGTCCCGCTGAAGGGGCTCCACCTCCGGCATACGGGGCAGAATGGGAGGGAGAAGGCTGACAACCAGCAGGTGCAGTGCCAGGCTGAGCCCGAGAACAAGCCACCAGAGCCGGCGGGGCATGGACGTCCTGTTTCCCATGGTACCCCCGTTCAGCAGGCGGCGGTGGCGACGGATCCCCAGCCGGGGTAAGGACCCGGGTTCCGGCCGGCACACCCGCCTGTGGTATCCTCTCCGCCCTTCAGAAGCCGGCCCGGGTTCGCAGCGCGATGGCTGGCTCCACCCGTGGCGGGGCCCACAAGCTGCGGTACGGGCCGATTGATGTCAGTGATTGTGCGGGAGCCCTGATCCATGGCAACGATGATAACCGGAGAGCATCAGGAGCGCGAACCACTCCGCATCCTTTACCAGGATGAACATCTGGTGGCGATGCACAAACCCTCCGGCATGCTGGTGCATCCCACAAAGGTGGATCGCCACGAACAGCGCATCGCCCTGCCCCTGCTGCGCGATCAGATCGGCCAGTATCTCTACCCGGTCCACCGGCTGGACAAACCCACCTCGGGGGTTCTGGTGTTCGCGCTGGACCCGGACACAGCCCGCGAACTGGCCAATACGTTCCAGGCCCACCGGGTCCGCAAGGACTACCTGGCGGTCGTGCGCGGCTGGCCACCGCTCGGCGGCATCATCGACCAGCCCCTGGCCCCGCGCGACCCGGACAGCCGCAAGCGCAAACGCCGCAAGGCCCCACAGTCGGCCATGACCCTGTACCACCGCCTGTCCTGCACTTCGATCCCGATCTCCGTGGACGGACGCTATACCCATACCCGCTACAGTCTGGTACGCCTGCGCCCGGTCACCGGGCGTCGGCACCAGCTCCGGCGTCACCTCAAGAGCCGCAACCACCCCCTGATCGGGGACGTGAACTACGGCAAGGGCATACATAACCGCTTTTTCCGGGAGCAGTACGGACTCAACCGCCTTATGCTGTGCGCGGTGAGCCTGTCCTTCGGGCATCCGGTGACAGGCGAACCGCTTCAGATCCAGACCGCGCCGGATGGGGATTTCACGGGCGTGGCTGAGGCCGTGGGCCTATCCCTGGGAGAATGGACCGGGGCAGGCGCCTCACCCTCCAAGCAGTGACTCGAACAGCTGCCGGTATTCCGGGATGACACGGGTCCGGCGGTAGCGTTCCGGCATCAGGGTCTCCGGCCCGGGCCGGGGTTCCGCCAGGACAGCCATAAGCCGCTCCGCCGCCGCCTGCCCTTCCAGTTCGGGTGCCTCCCTGGAAGGGTAACGGAAATCCGCCGGCACATACTCCGGATAGGCAAGACGGTCCGGGACAATGGGCACGCAGCCGGCCGCCATGGCTTCCTGCACCGCCAGCCCCTGGAAGTCATGCAGCGCGGTGGAAAGCACCATGTCCGCCTCCTCCAGAAGCCGATCGTAGGCCTCCCGGCTTTCCATGTAGCCCAGGTTGACCAGTTCCCCGGCGAATTCCTCCCGGATGTGCGCGAACGCCTCCGGCGCCTGACGGAACCCTTCACCCACCAGGCTCAGACGAAAGGGTTGTCCACGCCCTCGCAGGGCCCGCAGCAACGCGAGGAGCCGTTCCGGGCCCTTGTCGTATTCCCAGCGGTGATTCCAAAGGAGATGGGGGACCGCGGGCCAGTCCCGCTGCAGTGCCGTGAACCGCTCATCGGGGATCGGCACAGGCACCACCCGCGAACGCGCCTCGATGGTGGCCACGGCGGTTTCCGGCTTGCGGTCCGGCATGCGCCTGAGCAGCTCCCGAGCCCCTTCCAGAAAACTCCTCCGGTTCCATTCGCTGTTGAACAGTACCTGGTCGGCCGCAAGAGCCGTGTACAGATTCACCACCTTCGGCTCGTTACTGGCCACCCGCTCATGTTGCTCCGGGTAGGCAAACTGGTTCTCGTGGAAATAAACCACGGTGGGCGCGGCTGCAATACCCCGGTTAAGGCCGCGGACCACGGCCAGGTCCACCATGCTGGTCGCGAGCACCAGATCCGGTGCCTGCTGCAATTCCGGCGCGTCGTACCAACTCAGGGGGTTACCCCGGATCCGCCACCGGAAATGACGCGCCGGCAGCGCGAGGGCCTGCCAGTGGTAGTCCGGCAACCCCCGCCCCAGCCGTTCCCGCCAGAGCCGATGACTGGCCGCCTCATAGGCGGAGAGGCACAGCACCCGGGAGCGTTCAGCGCCCATGGTAATCCAGATCCAACGGGCCCATTTCTCCGGCAATCCGTTCGCTCAGAAGCGCTGCCGACCCACAGGCGTTGGTCCACCCCAGTGTTCCATGGCCGGTATTCAGGTAGAGCCCC
>NZ_CAJXMA010000118.1:0-6540 GCF_913056445.1 uncultured Halovibrio sp. | reverse complement strand
TCCTTCCACGGGGGCATCGGCGCTGTTGTTTCCTGACGAGCCACTACCGGGGCAGCCGGTCAGCAGGGCACTGGCGCCCAATACCGTTGCAACCGCGAACGCTCGCAGCGGCGCATCCACTCTGAGTCTCATGATTGTTACCTTTTGTTATTGTGAGTTACATCAATGTAACCGTGTGAACAAGTTCACGTATTGACGGTGGGGTCGAAAAAGGACGTCAGAAGGGATAATGGTTTCTGTGGAAGTCGATAATGGCGGGCGCTTTTGGTGTCTAGTCAGTGCCAATCGATAAATTCATAAGGTTTTGATTTGGGCAGGGTAAGCACGAGCGAGCATAAAAATCCTCTTGACTGATAGGTTTTAAGTGTGACCAAAACCACCAAGCAACCAGAAGGGTCAAAAGCGAACGGATTAGCTTCCCCCAAGCCGCGCCAGAGCGGGTTCTATATTCCAGCTATGCCATCGGTGGGGCCGATTAGAGCGCTGGATATGCGCTGGTGGCGCTGCCGCCGTCGTTTGCTTTTCCGCTGCCACATGCTGCCGTTACTGGCTTATAGCGACCAGGTGGCATGTGAGACAGGCTATAGCCGCGACGATATTCTCTGGGCAAGCCAGCTCCCATTGAAGGTTGATGCCATTCATGCACTGGAAACTCTGGCCTGACAGGGAAAGCATCAGGAGGTGGCCGGGCGCCCTGAGCCCTCAGCACGCGCCGAACGGTATCCAGGGTCGCCTTCCCGTTGTCATCCCTTCGCCCCCATCCCCCCATCGATCCGGTACATGGATCCGGAGATAAAGCTGGATTCGTCGGACGCTAGGAAGAGCACGCAGTTGGCCACGTCGATGGATTCGCCGTAACGGCCCAGCGGGATATTCTGCTCCAGCATGGTTTTCGCTTCTTCCGCGTGGCCGGGGCTGAAGCCTTCCTCGAGGGAGCGCATCATGCGCGTATTGACCGGTGAGGGGTGCACTGAGTTGACCCGCACGTTGTAGGGGCCGGCCTCCAGTGCGGCGGTCTTGGTGATGCCCACCACCGCGTGCTTGGAGCCGACATAGGGCGCGACACCGGCGCTGCCCATGAGCCCCGCCACCGAGGACATGTTGATGATGGACCCGGACTGCTGGCGGAACATCACTGGCATGACGTGTTTCAGCCCCAGAAAGACACCGCGCACGTTCACGCCCATCACCCGGTCAAAGTCTTCAAGGCTCTGTTCCGTAATGGGGGCAACCTTGCCCTCAATGCCGGCGTTGCTGAAGAACACATCGATCCGGCCGAATTCTTCCAGCGTCTGTTCAACGTACCGCTGGACATCCGCCTCCTGCGTCACATCCGCCTGGATGGCCCGTACCGTACCGAGCTTGCTGAGCTCCGCCTGCGTCGCCTCAAGCTGCTGCTGGTCCAGGTCCACAATCACAACGCTGGCCCCTTCCTGAAGAAAGCGCTCGGCGGTGACGCGGCCAATACCGCCGGTGCCACCAGTGATGATCGCTGTCTTGTTCTGAAGTCGTGCCATGGGGTTGCCTCCTGACTGGTGCCCGCAAAGAACCGCTCGCCTGAGTCGAGCATAGGCCACCCGGAGCTCCAGGAACATGACATAGATCCATAATGAAGAAATCCGTGCGCTGCAGCCGTGATGTGCGGTTGGGAGAGGCTGAAAAGGGCGGGTAGGTAGGGCACCGGAAGCGGGCGGTGCCGCTTCCGGTGTTACGAGGGAGGGGATCAGTTCATGCGGTACACGCTGTTGCGTGTGCGCTGGACGTCCTTGTGGAACTGGTCCATGTCCATGATGTCCTCGTCATTCTCGATCCACTCCTGTTGTTCGTCCTCGCAGGCCTTGGGCGAGAACCAGCCGGTGTAGGCGTAAAGCACGCCGAACAGCGGCGAGAGCCAGCAGGCAAAGGCCAGCGGGATGTAGAGCAGGTCGGTCATATCCGCGCCGGAGACGGTCAGCCCGAGCGAGGTGATCACCACCGCACCGCCGGCGTTCCAGGGGATCAGCGGCGAGATCAGTGTGCCGCCTTCCTCGGTGGCGCGGGAGAGGTTGAGCATCGAGTACCCCTTGCCACGGTAGGCCGGGCCGAACATGCGCCCTGTCAGGGTGATGGCCAGGTAGGGGTCGCCGGCGATGATGTTGGTGGCCATGGAACTGCCGATGGCGGAGGTCTGGAGACGGGGGAAAGTCTGTGCCCGGGCGACCAGTGCCTCGATGAGCACTTTCATGCAGCCGGTGCGCTCCAGGATGCCGCCGAAGGAAAGTGCGATCAGAAGCAGCGTGATCACCCATGTCATGGACTGGATGCCGCCCCGGTTGAGCAGGTTGTCGATCTCACTCACCCCCGTGCTGATCTCATAGCCGGAGAAAGCGAAGGCGAACAGGTTCTGGACCGAGGCCCCCTGGAAGATTACGGCGGTCAGGCCACCCAGAAGCACACCGGTGAACAGCACCGGCAGGGCCGGCAGGCGCTTGACGGCCATGGCGATCACCAGGATGACCGGCAGCACCGTCCACCAGGACAGGGTGAAGCTGCTGGAGAGCCCCTCGTTGATGGCGGCGATGCGCTCGAAGGACGCGGCCTGATCGTCAATCAGCCAGACACCGGCAATGCCATAGAGCACCAGTGCGATTGCCATGGTGGGCAGGGTGGTGGGCAGCAGGTTCCGGATGTGGGAAAACAGGTAGACGCCCGTGACGGCCGGCGCCAGGTTGGTGGTGTCGGAAAGGGGCGAGAGTTTGTCGCCGAAGAACGCGCCCGAGACCACGGCCGCTGCCGTCCAGTGGGCGGGCAGACCGAAACCGGCACCGATCCCCATCAGGGCCAGACCCACGGTGCCCACGGTCCCCCAGGAGGTGCCCAGGGACACGGAGACCACGGCGCACAGGAGAGTCGCTGCGGCCAGGAAGATGGTCGGGTCCAGCAGTTCCAGACCGTAGAAGATCAGGGTGGGCACGGTGCCGCTGGCGATCCAGACACCGGTGATCATGCCCACCAGCATCAGGATGCCAACCGCCGGCAGGCCCAGGCTCACCACCTGCAGCATGCCTTCTTCCATATCCTTCCAGCTCAGGCCGATGTAGCGGCCCATCAGGGCGGTTATGGCGATCCCCAGGACCAGGGGAACGTGTGGGGTGAAGGTGTCGAATACAAACAACTGGATGCCCAGCACCACAAAGGTCAGTGCAATGGGCAGAAAGGCCAGGCCAAGACCTGGTTTTGGATCATCAGAGCTCATAGTACTTCTCCATGACGTTTATCCCGGCGTTGCGGCCAGGGTGTGAACGTTGCGGGACAATGAAGTTCTGGATCAGACAGGTAGTGCGCCCCGTTTGGGGTGGCATACCTTATCAGGGTAGGGAGCTAATAAAACCGCTTATGGATTTGAACTACTGATGCGGCCATAAGAAAAACAAATGGCGCCATTCACGCTGGGCGCTGCCAGTGCCGCAGGCGCGCAGATGAACCGGGTGGCCGGCCGGGCATTGCGCCAGGCGGGCTCGGGCAAGGGGCGTGAGAGTGCCAAGGCGCGGGTAGCCGCCGATGGTCTGGCGGTCGTTCATCAGGCAGATGGGCTGACCGTCGGCCGGAACCTGCACGGCGCCAGCGGGGATGCCTTCGGAGATCATGGCGGTGTGGCGGCAGACCAGTTCCGGCCCAGTGAGGCGGATGCCCATGCGGTCCGTGCGGGTGTCGATCGTCCATTGGTGGTTGAAGGCCTGGTAAAGGCTGTAGCCGTCAAACCGGGCCGCCTGACCGCCGGGGATAAGCCCCAGCCGGGCCGGTTGCTGGTAATCCATCCGCTGGGCTTTCGGAACATGGGTTTCCGCAGGAAAGCGGCCGGGTTCCTGTTGTGGGAATGCCAGCCGGTCGCCGGACTCCAGGGGACGCCCGCCGCCTTTGTGTCCGCCCAGTCCCTCGCGCGTGACGCAGGCAACGCTGCCAAGGCTGGTTTCCCCCTGCCAGCCACCGGGGATGCCCAGGTAGGCGCGCAAGCCGGCGCGGGGCAGGTCGAACGCCAGCCGGTCGCCTGGATGCAGCTCAAACCGCTGCCAGGGCGTCAGCGGCTGGCCGTTGACGGTGGCCCCCAGGTCCGCCCCGGTGAGCGACAGGGTGGTACTGGTTTCGGCGACCAGTGAGAGCCCGCCAATGGTGATTTCCAGAACCGGGGCAGCCTGAGCGTTACCGAGCAGGGCGTTGGCCCAGCCAGCGGCGTACCAGTCCATGGGGCCACCCTGGGTCATCCCCAGATGCCGTACCCCGAAGCGCCCGGCATCCTGCAGCAGGGCCAGGGGGCCGGCTTGCTCGACGCGCAGGGCACCGGCGCGGCTCATGGGGTTGCCTCCGCAACAGGCGTGGGGTCGCCGCCGAGCTCGATGAAGCGCTGCCGGGAGATCGGCACAAACCGGACCCGGTCCCCCGGCTCAAGGACCGTCATGGGCTCGCGGGTGGCATCGAACAGCGTGAGGGGCGTTCGCCCGATCAGGTTCCAGCCCCCGGGCGTCACCTGGGGGTAGGCCGACGTCTGGCGCTCGGCAATGGCGATGCTGCCGCGCGGAACCTGCTGCCGGGGTGTGGCCAGCCGTGGCGTGGCCAGCGCCGGGTCCACCAGCCCCATGAACGCGAACCCCGGCACAAACCCCAGCGCGAAGACCTGGTATTGCGTGGCCGCGTGGGCGGCCGCAACGCGCTGCGGGGACCAGCCGTTACACTCCGCGATCAGGCTCAGCTCCGGGCCCACGCTGACGTCGTACCATACCGGCAGTTTGATCAGGCGCCCCCCGGTATCCTCGCTGCTGGGTTCCAGCCGTTCCAGAACGCTTTCCAGCAGTCTCCGTGACACAGTGTCCGTGAGCTGCCAGGGGTCGTACTGCACCAGAACCGTGGTGTAGGAGGGCACCATCTCGACCAGTGCGTCACCCAGTACGGCACGGCAGTCCCGGCAGAAGGCCGTGATCCAGTTCCGGTTGGCGGGGTCGATCCGGTCGGAGAAGCGCACCACCCAGGCATCAATGCCGGCGTTTTCCACCCGGGGTGTCATCATGGCGCTGGCTGATGAATGGCGTCGCGGATGCGGCGGATGGCGGCGATGGATTCCGGGTTGTCGCCATGGACGCAGAGTGTGTCCGCTTCCAGAATCAGTTCGCCGCCGCCGCTGGTGGTGAGTGTGTCGCCCCTGGCGATCCGGCGGGCCTGTTCGATGATGGTTTCCGGCTCTGCGTGTACGGCACCGGGGTTGCTCCGGCTGAGAAGGTGGCCGTCGTCGTCGTAGGCGCGGTCGGCAAAGGCTTCCAGCCAGAGGGGAATGCCGTGGGCCGTGGCCAGGGAGCGGACCGGGTGATTGTCCCGGGTGGACAGGGTCATGAGCGCCACCCTCGGGTCGAACGCCTTAACCGCGCGCATGACCGCCGCCAGGATGTCATGGTTTTTCATCATGTCGTTGTAGAGCGCCCCGTGCGGTTTGACGTAATGCACATCAGTGCCTGCCGCGCGGCAGAAGGCGCTGAGGGCCCCGATCTGGTAGAGCACGAGGTTCTCAATCTCTTCCGCTGAACAGGCCATGGAGCGCCGCCCGAACCCCATGAGGTCGGGGTAGGCCGGGTGGGCGCCGATGGTCACGCCATGGCTCACCGCCAGCTGCACGGTTCGCCGCATGTGGTCCTGGTCCGACGCGTGGAAGCCGCAGGCGATGTTGGCCAGATCCACCACCGGCATGACCGCCTCGTCCATCCCCATTGCCCAGGGGCCGAAGCTTTCGCCCATGTCCGCATTCAGTCGCAGTCCTGTCACGGTTGTTTCACCACCTCAGCTTTGAAAGTCAGTGCGGGAACAGACCAAGGATACTGCAATACCCCCTCTCAGGTGGAGGAGGTTCCAGTGAGGTTCATGGCGTCGGTTTCATCGCCTGTGCGTTTACGGTCGGTCAGCAGAGAGACCCCCACGTAGCACGCGGACGACACGGCACACCCGGTCAGCGGGCCAATCAGCCAGCCCACCTCCATGAACAGCATCATGTAGCCGCTGGTGAAAAAGCCTACGATCATGGCCGTGAGCGCGCCCCAGCCGCTGCCCTGCCAGAAGGTGGAGATGAACACCGGGCCGATCATGCTGGCCATGAGCGTGCCGGAGCCGAGTATGCCCAGCCAGGAAAGCATGAAAGGCGGTGCGTAGAGCATCATCAGAAGACCCACGATCCCCAGGATCACCACCGCGACACGGTTGATGGTGAGTGCTTCGTGGTCACTGTGGTGCTCACCGAACAGCGCCAGGCGCAGGTCATGGGAGGTGGCCGAGGCCACGGTGTGCAGCAGGGAGTTGGCCGTGGACTTCATGGCGAACAGGATGAACAGGGTGATCAGCCCCTGGATGGCCGGGTGCATGAAGTGCTCCAGGTACATGGGCATGGCCCGGTCCGGATCCTCCAGTTCAGGGAACTGCATGCGCATGTAGAGCCCGACGATCGGGATCAGGCTGAGCAGTGCCCCGAGAATTGCCACATAGACGCCGACCTTGTGGAACTTGATGCCCGGTTTCATGGCCAGG
>NZ_CAJXMA010000117.1:0-6570 GCF_913056445.1 uncultured Halovibrio sp. | reverse complement strand
CCTGGGGCGATTCCCGTGGCGGGGGCTGGTGCGGCGCTGGCAGAGCGGGGATGCAGCGGCCGTGGACTGGGCCCTGGAACAGACTGGCATGGCGGACTACGCCACGCACCTGGTTGACGAGCTTTCCGGTGGTGAACGCCAGCGTGCCTGGATCGCCATGCTGCTGGCGCAGGAAGCCCCCATGCTGTTGCTGGATGAGCCCACCTCCGCGCTGGACCTTTCCCACCAGTACGAGTCCATGACGCTCCTGCGCAACCTTAACCGTTCGGCGGGGCGCGGGGTCGTTGTGATTCTCCACGACGTGAACCTGGCAGCCCGCTACGCCGATCGCGTGATCGCGCTCAAGCACGGGGAGGTGGCGTTCGACGGCACGCCCGAGGCCATGCTGTCGCCGCATCTGCTCACCACCCTCTACGGTATTGATATCAACCTGATCCCCCAGCCCGGCACACAGCGGCCGGTTGCGGTGGTCGCCTGACAGGAGTCATCGTCACCCATGGTTCTGCAACTGAAACAGCAGCTGGTTCTGGTCGTCGCTCTTTGCCTGACCCTCACCGCCCAGGCGGAGATCACCGTTACGGACAGCCGGGGCCAACAGAGCTTTGAGTCGGTGCCCGAGCGGGTTGTCGCCCTGAACTGGTCCATGGCGGAGAATCTGGTGGAGCTCGGCGTTACCCCGGTGGGCGTGGCGGACGTGGCCGGTTACCGCAAGTGGGTCGTACAGCCGGAACTGCCGGAGTCGGTGGTCAACGTTGGTAAGCGCTCGGAACCGAACATGGAGCGGATCGCGTCGCTGGATCCGGACGTGATCATCCTCTCGACGGACCAGTCCGGATTGGCCGAAAAGATGAGCCGGGTTGCGCCGGTCCTGTTCTTTGACGCCTTCCGCAAGGACCACAGTAATGCGGAAAAGGCCCGGGAAATCTTCCTGGAGCTGGGACGCCTGTTGGAACGCGAGGAGCAGGCGCAGCATCAGCTCGACATGCTGGAGGCCCGGTTTATCTGGCTGCGTGGCCGGATCCGTGACCATTTCGGGGATACGCTGCCGGAGGTGACCAGTGTGGGCTTTGCCAGCCCGACCGTGGTCCGGGTGTTCGGCCGGAACGGCATGCCGTGGTATGCGCTCCGCCAGCTGGGCCTTGAGTCCGCCATGCCGCAGCCGCGCAGCCAATGGGGGCAGACCCAGAGGGAAGTGGCTGACCTGAAACGGCTCAACAGGGAGGATGTGCTGCTGTACTTCAAGCCCACGGTCCTGGCGGGGGATCTCCTTGAGAAACCGCTCTGGAATGCGCTGCCAGTGGTGGAGGCCGGACGTGTGGCGCCAGTGGCACCCAGCTGGGTCTATGGCGGCGCCATGTCGCTGCGCTACCTGGCCGAGAATATGACGGACGCATTGCTGACCATTGAACCCTGATGCTGCCCCGGTATGCGGTTGGGGCGGGCCTGGTTCTCGCCCTTGGGGTGCTCCACCTCCAGCTGGATAACGAACTTCCTCTCGCCGCCCAGTGGCAGTTGGTCACGGGGGGCGAACCCGGCGGGTTCGAGGAGGTCCGTTACTATTATGCGGCCCTTCCCAGGGTCATCCTTGCCGTGCTGGTAGGGGCGGTTCTGGGCACTGTTGGCAGTCTTCTCCAGCAGGTTACCCGCAACCCCCTGGTCTCGCCCCTGACGATTGGGGCTTCTTCCGGTGCCTGGCTGGCGCTGGTGTGTGCCAGTGTCTGGCTGCCCGCGCTGGCGGTGGATGAGCGCGCGCTTGTCGCCATGGTCGGGGCCGCGATTTCCGTGGGGTTGGTGTTGATCATCGCGGGGCGCAATGGCATCAGCGGCCTCCCCGTGATCCTTGCGGGCATGGCGACCCACCTGCTGATGGGGGCCGCGGCTTCCGCGATCATCCTCCTGAACCAGGAGGCCGCTCAGGGCGTCTTCATCTGGGGCACCGGCAACCTGACGCAGAATGACTGGAACTGGGTGCAGTGGCTCTGGCCCCGGCTCCTGGTCCTGCCGCTGATCCTGATGCTGGCGCCCAGGCCGCTCACACTGATGCGCCTGGGCGAGGCCGGAGCGCGGGGGCGTGGCTTCAGTTACGGCCCTGTTCTGGTTGTTCTGCTCATTGGGGCGCTCTGGATCCTGGCCACCAGTATCACAGCGGTCGGGATCATTGGCTTCCTGGGGCTGATCGCGCCCAATATCGCCCGCTCGATGGGCGCGCGCCGTGCCGGCGATGAATTGTGCACCAGCGCGCTCCTGGGCGCCATGCTCCTGCTGGCCACGGATTCCCTGGCCCAGGCCGCCGGGGACTGGTTCGGTGAACTGATCCCCAGCGGCACCGCTGCCGCCCTGGTTGGTGCGCCTGCCCTGGTGATCTTTGCCCACAACAAGCTCAGCCATGGCGACCAGACGGCACTGAGTCTTCCGCACGGGGCACGCCGCACCACCTGGATGACATGGGGGCTGGCCGTCGGCGTGCTGCTCGCGCTGGTCCTGCTGACCCTCACCTATACGCCGGAAGCCTCCGGCCCGGCTTTCAGTCTGCCCTTTGCCTGGCCCTCGGACCTGGTGTGGTCCCTGCGTGCCCCGCGCCTTCTGACCGCCTCGGCGGCGGGAATCGGCATGGCCGTTGCTGGCCTCATCCTGCAGCGGCTGATCCGCAACCCATTGGCCAGCCCCGACATCCTGGGCATGTCCGCGGGCGCTACCCTGGCGCTGGTGATCTTTACCCTCTGGACGGGCACCTCCATCTACCAGGCCGGCCCCGGTGTGGCCTTCCTGGGCAGCCTGGTGGTGCTGGCGGTGCTGCTCGTGATCGGGCGGCGCTCCCACTACGCACCGGGGATCGTGATCCTGGTGGGCATTTCCCTCGCGGCGCTGATGGAGGCGCTGGTGCATTTTGTCCTGGCTCAGGGCACCCAGAGCGCGCACATCATCCTGGGCTGGCTCTCCGGTTCCACCTACCGGGCGTCCGCCGACAGGTCCCTCATGCTGGCGGCTGGCGTGGCGGCGCTGGTTCTTCTGGTTCTGGTATTCAACCGCTGGCTGACCCTGATCTCCATCGGCGACCCGATGGCCCGTGCCCGCGGGGTCAATGTGGCCCGCGCCCGGCTGGTTCTGCTACTGGTCGTCTGCGCGCTCTGTGCGCTGGTGACCGCGCTCATGGGGCCGGTGGCCTTCGTGGGCCTGCTGGCGCCGCATGTGGCAGCCCTTCTGGGAGCAAGGCGGGTTCTTCCCCAACTGGTGTTGGCGGCCATGGTGGGAATGGGGCTGATGACGCTCTCCGACTGGCTGGGGCGGACGCTGCTGTACCCGGACCAGTTACCGGCCGGCCTGATGGCGGCGTTGCTCGGCGGGAGCTACTTCATCTTCCTGCTGACGCAGCGGCGTCTGGGGTAGAGCGGAAATACGGGAAGGAGGGAACCCCCGGCTGGACCGGGGGTTGGCCTTTGCCTCAGTACTCGATGGAGTAGGAGAGCGTGTAGGTGCGGCCACGGCCCTTGAAATCGGTTACCTCGGGCAGCCCATAGAACAGCTTGGCCCGTTGGCTCCAGACCGTGGTGTACTGCTTGTCGAACACATTGTTGATGCCCAGGGTCAGCTCACCAGCCGGCAGCTGCCGGGTGCCCAGAAGATCAAAGGTGGTCGGGCCTTCAATCTCATTGCCCTGAGCGTCGTCAATGTCAAAGGCGTGCACACCCTGGAACCGGACGCTGGTGTCGTCATTTTCCCACTGGATGTGGGCCGTCGCCTTGGGCAGGCTGGCTGACGTAACAGCCTGGTCCTGCCAGTCGCCATTCTGCTTGGTTTCCGACTTCACGTAATGGCCAGTCGAGCCGATCTGCCATTGCCGGGTCAGGCGCCAGGTGCCGCTTGCCTCAAGGCCATAGGTCCTGACTTCGTCATCAACCACGTTGATCGTTAGATCATCAGCCACCTGCGTGTCCTTGTCAGACCAGGTGTAGTAGGTCGCGATCTGGGCGTCCCAGTCAGGGGTATGCCGGCGCCAGCCAAGTTCGACCTGGTCGGTTTTCAGGGCCGGGAGGTTGTTGTTGTCCAGATTGAGGTAATTCTGCAGTTGATACTGTCCGCCGGGGGCGGCCAGGCTGTAATCTCCCTGCCCGAGTGCCTTGCCGGGGTCCGGGATCTCCATGCCCTGACTGTAGTTTGCCCAGACCTGCTGGTCATCTGCCAGGTCGTAGATGGCGCCCGCGTTGACCAGCGACACGTTGTAGTCGTTCTTGCCACCGGGGATGGGCTCTGCCCCTGAGGCGAGTCCGTTCGGCACGTAGGCGTTGCCGTTGATGTTAACCACCTTCTGGACGGGCACGATGGAGCCGGTCTCAAGACTGGCACGACGGTGCCGGATGCCGGCGCTGAGCTGGAGTCGGTCGGTGGCCTGCCATTCCGCGTTCAGGAACCCGGCAATACCGTCCACGCGGTAGGAGGGATAGCGGGCTGTGGTATAGCGCTCATTGAGCGTCATAAGCCCGGAGTTCAGTGCCTCGCCGCTGTCGAAGATCATCTGGCTGGCGCTGAAGTCCTCGCGGTCCAGGTCCAGACCGTAGCTGAGCTGAACATCGTCGATCTGCTTGACCAGCATCGCCTTCAGTGAGTGCTGCTCTGTGTTCTGCTGGGAGGATCCGACGTATGACAGGTCGGCGTCGGCGAGTTCACTGACGCCACTGTCCGGTGGAAAAGAGCCTGTCTGCTGAAATGCGCTGATGGCAGCTTCGTCACCCTGATAGGGGTAACCCTGGAAGCTCAACTCTTCACGCCGGGAGGACAGCTGCAGGTAGGCCGTGTGGCCCAGGAAGTCCGTATCCCTGAAGGAGGCATTAAACAGGTAACGGTCGCTTTCCGGCGGGCGGTCGGTAGTGAAGCCCCCGCGGATCTCCGGATTGCTCAGCTGGGTCAGGCCCTGGCCCAGATAGAGGCCTTTGTTGCCGTCGAACTTCGAGTTGTAGTACTGAGCGGTTATGTCCAGGCTCTGGGCCTCATTGAACTTGAACTGCAGGTTGCCCATGACGTCGAGTGTGCGGTTGTACTGCAGGTCCGTCTGGGTGATGTCCGGCAGGATGGGGTCACCGTCCCCGTCGTAGAAAGCTCCGTTGTCCTGGCCCGCCACGGCAAGGCGACCCTTCACGAAGTCCGTGCCGCCGCTGATGGACTGGCCTGCGCGAAGGTCACGGTCGTTGGAGTTGTTGAAACCACTGGTAGCGCCCACCTCGGTCTCGAACTGCGGGTCGCCGGCTTCGCCCTTCTTGGTGATGATGTTGATGATGCCGCCGGTGCTGCCGCCCCCGTAGATGGCCGTTGCACCTGAGAGCACCTCAATGCGCTCGATGTTGAAGGGATCGATGCTGTCAAACTGGCGGCTTACGCCACGCGAGGAATTGAGCGAGACCCCGTCGATCATGACCAGCACACTGCGCCCGCGCAGGTTCTGTCCGAAGTTGGTGCGGTTCTGGGTGCCGAGATCCATGCCGGGGACCAGCTTGCCCAGCGTGTCCTTGAGGCTCTGGCCACTGTCGAACTGGCGTTCCAGCTCTTCCCCTTCTAATACCCAGACCGTGCCGGGGACTTCGCTGATCTGGGAAGGGGCGCGGTTGCCCACGACCACCAGTTCATCCAGTGAGCCCATGGGTTCCTGGGCGAGGGTAAGAGGGGCAATTCCCATTGCGATACCGGTGATGCACAGTGCCGCAATGGGGTTACGAGAGGGTGTATTGGATTGCCGCATAGCAAACACTCCTGATTGTCGGGTTACGCGGGTTGGCGAGGTTAACAGATGGCAACACTAATGCAAATGATTATCATATATTATTTTTGAGCATTGCCAGCAGGGAATCCCGGTCAGGCTCCACGGGTTCATTCAGGGTTTCTTCACCGTTCCAGTCGACCAGGTCCACCCTGCCGGTTACCGGGAACAGCGTCTCGCCGGCGAGATGGTTGACGATCCGCGCCGAGCGCCAGCACATCAGGCTCATCTGTGGGTCGGCAATGCCATGGGAATGGCGGCCGGCGTTGACCGCGTAGACATGGCGGTCCGGTGGTCCGTCCCACCGGGCCTGGAAGTCCGAGTCGAGCTTCAGCTGGCCATGCCTGTCCGTTTCCAGTCTCTGCCTGAGGTCGCCGGAGAGGTAGTCCGGAAGTCGTGACTCGAAGCCGGTGCACAGGATCACCCGGTCCGCCTGGATGTGTTCCCGGCCACCATTGAGACCGTTATGGAACGCCAGCCGGTAGGGGGCCGGCCCCGTCATGGCTTCCAGGGTCCGGTGCGGCTGCAGCACCACCCGGGGGGAGTGACCACCGGCTATACGGTGCTCATAGAGGCGTTGATAGAGCGCCTCCAGAGTGTCGGAGGATATGCCGTCCGAGGCTAGCTTCTGGTTCCGCACCAGGGCAAGCCGCTGCGCCTCCGGCAGGCCGTGGAAGGTGTCCACATAGGCCGGCGTGAAATAGTCGTTGGTGAACGGAGTTTCATCCAGGGGGTCGAAGTTCGGCCTGCGGGAGAGCCAGTGAATGCGCTCCGGGCGGCCCCAGTCACCCTGCAGCAGGCTCAGTACCACTTCCGCCCCT
>NZ_CAJXMA010000116.1:0-6636 GCF_913056445.1 uncultured Halovibrio sp. | reverse complement strand
GGGAGAAATCCACATCCGGGGGCAGATACGGCGATGACCCCGTGGCGATCACGAAGCTGTCCGCCGTAATCCGCTGCCCACCTGTCTCCTCGTCATGCAGTTCCAGCTGGTTCTGGTCCAGGAAACGCGCGCGGCTGTGGAAGCGCTGTACCCGATTGCGGGCATAGAACCCGGTTCGAAGTTTAACCTGCTTGTTGCGCACGCGTTCGGCGTTCTGAAGGACCCGGGGAAAGGAGAACCAGCGTGGCTCGCCGATATCGCGGAACATCGGATTGGTGTTGAAGTTGATGATCTGCTTGACCGAGTAACGCAGCGCCTTGGACGGAATGGTTGCCCAGTGGGTGCAGTTGCCGCCAACCGTCTGCTTGTCATCCACAATGGCAACCCGCCGACCGTGCTTTGCCGCGTTCATGGCGGCCCCTTCGCCTGCAGGCCCGGCACCAATTACCACAACATCAAAATGCTGATCCGACATCCGCTCACTCACTCCTCTATCTACCTGAATTCCGTAACCGGTGCCGCTTAAGCCCGCCGGTCGCTGTCTGCATTGTAGGTCAGGTTATCCGCTTCTCCAGCGTCCGGCGCCTCGTCATCGTCGGAGCAGCTTCCCGAGGACCGCCCGCAGACGGAGCAGCCGCTGCCACCGCCTACCTGATTGCCCACGCCCCCGCACGAGCCGCTGATGGGCTTGCGCCCAAAGATGACCCCGATCGACATGCCGGCAATCAGCACCATCACAAGCACTACTGCCAGAACAAATGTCTCAAACATGATTACCTCCATACACGGACCCACCTATTGCCATGGTGACGCCCGGGCGCCAGTGGATTCAACCAAAAACACCCGACCTTGGTCGGGTGTTCGCGGGATCAGCCCCCGAAATCATCCAGGGCTATGTTCTCATCCTCGACGCCCAGATCCTTGAGCATCTTGATGGTCACCGCATTCATGATGGGTGGCCCGCACATGTAGTACTCAATGTCCTCGGGCGCCTCATGGTGCTTCAGATAGTTCTCATAGAGGACATTATGGATGAACCCGACGTCCCCTTCCCATTCGTCCTCGGGCAGTGGATCGGACAGCGCCACATGCCAATTGAAGTTGTCAAAGTCCTCCTGGAGCTGGTTGAAGTCCTCCACATAGAACATCTCACGCCTGCTGCGCGCGCCATACCAGAAAGTGATCTTCCTGTTGGTGTTGATGCGCTTGAGCTGGTCGAAGATATGCGCCCGCATCGGAGCCATACCGGCACCACCACCAATGAAGCACATCTCCGCATCGGTATCCTTGGCAAAGAACTCGCCGAAGGGACCCATCACCGTCATCTTGTCACCCGGTTTCAGGGAGAAGACGTAAGAGGACATCTGCCCCGGCGGATGGTTGGTCCCCGGCGGTGGCGTCGCGATCCGGATATTGAAGCGCAGCTCGCCCTTCTCTTCCGGATAGTTGGCCATGGAGTAGGCCCGTACGATATCTTCCTTCACCACCGACTTGATGTCCCAGAGACCGTGCTTGTCCCAGTCCTCGTGGTACTCCTCCTCGACGTCGAAGTCCTTGAAGTGCACCTCGTGCGCAGGCGCCTCGAACTGCACATAGCCGCCGGCACGGAAGTCCACTTCCTCACCTTCCGGCAGGTTGAGGATGGTTTCCTTGATGAAGGTGGCCACGTTGTGGTTCGACTGGACCGTGCACTCCCACTTGCGCACGCCGAAGAACTCCTCCGGTACCTCAACCTTCATGTCCTGCTTAACGGGCACCTGGCAGGAGAGGCGCCAGCCTTCACGCTGCTCCCGCGGCGTGAAGTGGTTCTTCTCCGTTGGCAGCACGGAGCCGCCACCCTCGTGAACCTTGCAAACGCACTGGCCACAGCTTCCGCCACCGCCACAGGCGGACGACAGGAAGATGCCCTGCTCGGCGAGCTTACCCAGGAGCTTACCGCCGCCCTGTGTCGTGAAGCTGTGTTCCGGGTCACCATTGACCTCGATCTCAATGTCACCGGAACTGACCAGTCGTGCCCGCGCACCAAGGATGACCGCGACCAGCGACAGGACGATCACGGTGAACATCACCACGCCCAGTATGATTTCTGTAACCATGACTCCGCCTTCTGCCTTGTATCCGAATACGCCGTATTACAGCGATATGCCCGAGAAGGACATGAAACCGAGCGACATCAGCCCCACGGTAATGAATGTGATGCCGAGTCCACGCAGTCCCGGCGGAACATCACTGTACTTGAGCTTCTCGCGGATGCCCGCCAGGGCCACGATGGCCAGGGCCCAGCCAACGCCGGCACCGAACCCATAGGCCACGCTCTCACCGAACGCATAGTCACGCTCGACCATGAACAGTGATGCGCCCAGGATCGCACAGTTCACCGTGATCAGCGGCAGGAAAACCCCCAGCGCGCTGTACAGTGCCGGCACATAGCGGTCCAGGAACATCTCCAGAATCTGGACCAGAGCCGCGATCACACCAATATAGGTCAGAAGCCCGAGAAAGCTCAGGTTCATGTTGGGCAGCCCTGCCCAGGACAGGGCGCCATCACGCAGGACATAGTTGTAGATGAGGTTGTTCACCGGGACCGAGATGGTGAGCACCACCACCACGGCAATCCCCAGTCCCATAGCGGCTTCTACCTTCTTGGAGATGGCCAGGAAGGTACACATCCCCAGGAAGAAGGCCAGCGCCAGGTTTTCGACAAAAACGGCCTGGAGGATGAGGCTGATATAGTGTTCCATCAGAACGCCTCCCGTACTTTATGGGGCTGCATCTCGAACTCCTCCTCCTCGATCTGGTCCGGATCCCAGATCCGCACGGCCCAGATGAAGAAGCCGATCAGGAAGAAGGCGCTCGGCGGGAGCAGCATCAGGCCGTTCGGGACATAGAAGCCGCCCTCACTGGCCAGTGGCAGTACCGTAAAGCCCATCCAGGTACCCGCACCCAGAATCTCCCGGAACGTGGCCACCACAATCAGGATCAGGCTGTAGCCCAGGCCGTTACCAAGACCGTCCACAAAGCTCAGCCAGGGCCCGTTCTGCATCGCGAACCCTTCGGCCCGGCCGAGGATGATGCAGTTGGTGATGATCAGGCCCACGAACACCGAGAGCTGCTTACTGATCTCGTAGGCGAACGCCTTGAGGAACTGGTCCACGACAATGACCAGGGAGGCGATGATGGTCATCTGGACAATGATCCGGATACTGCTCGGAATCTGCTTGCGGATCAACGATACCGCAAAGTTTGAGGCACAGGTCACCGCGATCACGGAGGCACACATCACCAGACTCACCTTGACGCTGGACGTAACGGCCAGAGCCGAACAGATGCCCAGAATCTGAAGTGCGATCGGGTTATTGTGCAGTATGGGTCCAAACAGGACGTCTTTGGTTTTCAGTTCCGCCATGGCTCAGATCTCCCCGTTGCGCACCTTGGCGAGGAAGGGCGCATAGCCCCGCTCGCCAAGCCAGAAATTGATCGTACTTTCAACACCCCGGGATGTCAGCGTCGCCCCGGAAAGCGCATCAACCTTATGCTCGCGGCCCTCGGTGTTCTCGCCCACACCACCCTTGATCAGGCGGAAGTTGGGGGTCTGCCAGTTGCCCGGCTCGTAGATTTTCTTACCCTTCCACTTGGCAACCCAGTCCGGGCTCTGGATCTTCGCCCCCAGCCCCGGAGTCTCACCGTGCTCGTAGAAGCGCAGGCCGGCTACAGTGTTCGCATCCCCTTCAAGGGCAAGGAAACCGTACATGGTGGACCAGAGTCCATAGCCGTGAATCGGTAGAACCACCCGCTCCACCGAGCCATTGTCCTTCAGAACGAAGGCCTTGCGGTACATTGCCTGGCGGTTGATGCCGGCCGGATCATTCTCAAGCCCCCGGGAGATATCCGGATCGCGGGAAGCCCGGCGCTGGTCATAGGATTCCACGGATTTCGCCTTGGCTTGTTCAGGCGAAACCGTCTCACCGGTTCCCATTTCCACCAGCAGCACATCAAACCGGTCAAACGTTTCCGCGACCCTGTCATTGGATGCATCCGCCTCAATGATTCCGGCTGCGGCAAGCATGTTGGAACGGGTGCTCAGAGCCTCATTCCGCTCCTGAGCCGGCCGCAGCGTGACCGCCGCGCCGGAGACAATCACGGAGAAGACGATGCTGAGCGTTACGGCGACGATCAGGATCTTGCTGACGGTATCGTTAGACTGCGACACGGGCCTGCCTCCGCTTGATATTCGCCTGAATGACGAGGTGGTCGATGAAGGGTGCGAACAGGTTCGCGAACAGGATTGCGAGCATCACCCCTTCCGGGAATGCCGGATTCACAACCCGGATCAGTACCGTCATCACGCCGATGAAGATGCCGAACACCCAACGCCCGGTGTTGGTCATGGACGCGGACACCGGATCCGTCGCCATGAACATCATGGCAAACGCGAAACCTCCGATCACAAAGTGCCAGTGAGGCGGAATCTCAAACATCGGATTACTGTCGGAGCCCACCGCATTGAACAGCAGCGCCGTGCCGATCAGACCTATCAGCGTACCAAACACGATGCGATAACTGGCGATCTTCATCAACAGCAGCACAGCACCACCGATCAGGATCGCCAGTGTTGACGTCTCACCGACGGACCCCTGCATGAACCCGAAGAAGGCATCAAACCAGGTCAGATGATTGCTCAACCCCTCCATGCCACTGGAAGCAGCGACACTCAGTGCGGTCGCACCGCTGAAACCGTCCACGGCGGTCCAGACCTCGTTGCCCGAGATCTGGGCGGGATACGCGAAGTACAGGAAGGCCCGCCCGGTCAGTGCCGGGTTCAGGAAGTTCTTGCCGGTACCCCCGAAGATCTCCTTGGCGACAACCACACCGAAGGTGATGCCCAGCGCCACCTGCCACAGGGGAATAGTGGGCGGCAGGATGAGCGCGAACAGAATGGAGGTGACAAAGAACCCTTCATTGACCTCATGCTTGCGCACGGTCGCGAAGAGCACTTCCCAGAAGCCGCCAACCACGAAGGTCACGAAGTAGATGGGAACGAAATAGGCGGCACCGAAGATGATGTTATCCCAGATGCTGCCGGGGTCATTGCCCGCCAGTGCGGAGATGAAGGCGGCACGCAGCCCCTCGTCCGCCATGGCCATGCCCTGCTCGGCCAGATAGGTGTTGGCCTGGTAACCCGCGTTCCACATACCGAAGAACATGGCCGGGAAGACACAGAACCACACGGTGATCATGATCCGCTTGAGATCAATGCCATCACGCACATGGGCGTTGGTCCGGGTCACCGATGGCGGTGTATAGAAAATGGTGTCCACCGCTTCGTACAGGGGATACCAGCGCTCAAAACGCCCCCCTTTCTCGAAGTGCGGCTCAATCCGGTCGAATATCTGTCTCAGCCCCATGAATCAGCCCTCGATCTCAATGCGCGTCAGATTCTGTCGGAGAATCGGCCCGAACTCATACTTGCCGGGACACACGAAGGTGCACAGAGCAAGGTCTTCCTCGTCGAGTTCCAGTGCCCCGAGTTGCTGGGCCTGTTCGGTGTCCTGAACGATCAGCGAACGCAGCAGCTGGGTGGGCAGAATGTCGAGGGGCATCACCTCCTCGTAGACTCCGATCGGAACCATGGCCCGCTCTGAGCCATTGGTGGTGGTTGTGAAGTTGAACCGCTTACCCGGCATCAGCTTGGAAAGGTAGATATTGAGGCGGGAGAACCGGTTGGACCCGGGCGAGAGCCATCCCATGAAGTGCCGGCGATAGCCTTCTTCAAGGGCGGTGACCTGGGTGGCCGTGCGTGCCAGATAGCTTACCGGCCCACGTGCGGCGCGGCCGCCCAGCACGGAGCCGTTCACCAGCCGGATATCCATATCGCCCTGCTCCAGCTCACCTTCGAGCAGTTCCTCGAGGCTGGCACCGATACGGGTGCGAAGCAGACGCGGCTTGGCGGCACAGGGACCGGTAATGGCCACGATCTGTTCCGTGGGCAGCATGCCGGTGGTGAAAAGGCGGCCGATGTCCATCACATTCTGGTAGCCCACCGTCCAGACCACTTTCTCACCGCCCACGGGGTCAATGAAGTGGATATGGGTGCCGACATTGCCGGCGGGATGGGGGCCATCAAACGTATGCTGCTGGAACTGGTCGCCCGAGGGCATCGGTATCCGGGCATCCGGGCCACTGCCCAGGTGGACGGCGCCACTGGTCAGCCGTGAGAGTACGCGCAGACCGTTCTCGAACGCCTCGGGATCCTCATTGATGATGGTCTGGGGATCCGGCGCCAGCGGATGAGTATCCATCGCGGAGACGAAAATCGCGTGAGGCTCCGGCGCATCAATCGCCGGCACCTTGCTGTAGGGACGGGTTCTGATCACCGTCCACATGCCGGAATTGACAAGGTTATCCACCACGTCCTGACGGGCAAGCCCGTCAATCTCGGAAGCGCTGTAACGGCTGAAGGTTTCCGCCTCCTCATTCTCATCCACTTCGATGACGAGAGACTGGAAAACACGCCGTTCCCCGCGGTTGATTTCCCGGACGGTGCCACCGGCCGGAGCGGTGTAGACAACGCCTTCGTTCTTCTTGTCCGTGAAAAGGAGCTGCCCCCGCTTAACCTGGGCGCCCTCCCGAACCTTC
>NZ_CAJXMA010000115.1:0-6812 GCF_913056445.1 uncultured Halovibrio sp. | reverse complement strand
CTGGAGCGGGAAACGAGATTCGAACTCGCGACATCCACCTTGGCAAGGTGGTGCTCTACCAGCTGAGCTATTCCCGCCTTGTCTGTCGGGAGCTGCTTTGCCCCCAACAACGGCTGTGTATTGTACTCATGCGCAGCCGGGCGTCAATAGATCTTTTCAGATTATCCACCCGCAAAGGGTGTCCTGTTTCATTTCGAACCCCAGCCTTTCAGGCCTGAAGGCCGGACCGTTTCCCTCGCTGCCCTCACTGTCCACAGCCCGCTGTTTTCACAGATGAAGTCCGGTAACCGGAAAATGGCATGAAGCATGCGTACTGAAGACGCTGGATCAGTGGCGCAGGCGGCACAACAACCTGTATAACCGCTCCATTCATTCGCGACACGGGAACCACCATCATGAAACAGATCCGCCTCGGCTCATCATTCGGCACGGACAACCTTGAAGCCCACACCTGCGCTACCCCTACCCCAGGCCATGGCGAAGTGCTGATCCGGGTCAGGGCCGCATCGCTCAATTACCGCGACTGGGAGGTCATCAATGGCCAGTACCACACTGTCTACGGGCCTGGTCTGATCCCGCTCTCGGATGGCGCTGGCGAGGTTGTGGACACAGGGCCGGGTGTCAGCGCCTTCCGTGTCGGTGACCCTGTTATTGCCAGTTTCTGGCAGGGCTGGCACTCGGGGCCGCTGGCCGATTCACTACGCGCGGAAACACTCGGCGGTCCACTGGATGGCATGCTGAGCGAATACCGTGTACTGCCACAGCAGGGTCTGGTCAAAGCCCCGTCACATCTGGATTTCGCCCAGGCCGCCACCCTCCCCTGCGCCGGGGTCACCGCATGGCAGGCGCTGGTCACTGAAGGCAGCATCCGAGCGGGTGACCGGGTATTGGTACAGGGGACCGGTGGTGTCTCGATGTTTGCCCTCCAGATCGCGCGGATGCACGGTGCCCAGGCCATTGTCCTGTCCTCAAGCGATGCCAAGCTCGCACTCGCCCGGCACCATGGCGCCACAGCAACCATCAACTACCGCAGCACGCCGGATTGGGCTGATGCGGTCATCGCTGCGACGGACGGTCATGGAGTCGATCACATCCTCGAGGTGGGAGGCCCCGGCACCTTCGCCCAGTCACTCTCAGCCCTGGCCGTCGGCGGCCAGATCAATGTGATCGGGTACCTGGGCGGGAAACAGGGGCAGATCAACCCGCTACAGATCCTTCAGGCCCACGCCAGGGTGCGCGGTATCGCGGCGGGGCCTACCAGCACACTGGAGCACCTCTGCAACGCCATTGAGCACAACGCAGTCACACCGGTCATCGACCGTGAGTTCGACGGGATGGCGTATACGCAGGCCCTGAACCACCTGACCTCCGCCCAACACGTCGGCAAGATCGTACTGAACCTGTGAGCTACCCGGCCGATTCATACCAGCTCAGGGTTTTCGGCTCACTCAGGTGATCGCAGAACAGGTGGCCCACATCCGGCACCGCGTAGCAGCGGTCGCCGCGCCTGGGCTGGCGGGCATTGAACGCGCTGTGGGTGATGCCCACTTCCCAGAGTTCCTCGGACTCCCAGCCATCCGGCCTCAGCTCGACGCGCACCTCGGCGCCGATGACGTTGATCGCCTCGATCCGGAATGGCAGATGGGCATCCCGTGACGGCTCCTGGGTCAACCTCACTTCATGAGGGCGCAGGTAGAGCTCAGCGTCATCGTCATCACAGCTCTCGGGCAGTCTCACCCAGGCCCCTCCCTGACGCAGTACGCCCCCGGAGATCGCGCCGGAAAGCGCGTTGACCTGCCCCAGAAAATTGAACACAAAGCGGCTGTCCGGTTGGGAATAGAGCGCCAGCGGCGAATCCACCTGCTCCACCCTCCCCTGACGCATCACAACGACCTGGTCGGAGAGCTCCAGCGCCTCCTCCTGGTCATGGGTAACGAACACACTGGTGAAATGCAGCTCGTCATGCAGCGAGCGCAGCCACCGCCGGAGCTCCTTGCGGACCTTCGCATCGAGGGCGCCAAAAGGCTCATCCAGCAGCAGGATCTCGGGGCGCTTGGCCATGGCCCTTGCCAAAGCAATACGCTGTTTCTGGCCACCCGAGAGCTGGGCGGGATAGCGCCCGGCCAGGTGATCGAGCTGGACCATTTCCAGCAGCTCACGTACCCGCCTGCGGATTTCCCGTTTCGAGGGGCGCTCGCGGCGCGGCATCACTTTCAGCCCGAAGGCCACATTCTCGGATACGGTCATATGGCGGAAGAGCGCATAGTGCTGGAACACGAAGCCAACACGCCGCTCACGCACATGCAGGCCTGTCACATCCTCGCCGCTGAACAGGATGCGCCCGCGGTCCGGGTTCTCAAGCCCGGCAATGCTGCGCAGCAGCGTGGTCTTGCCGGAGCCCGAAGGCCCCAGCAGCGCCGTGAGCTGACCGTCCGGAATCGCCAGGTCGATGTCGCGCAGCGCCTGGAACTGTCCGAAAGACTTGTTGATCCCGTCGATTTCGATCGTCATCAGAACTCCTCAGACCGACTCTGACGCCATTCCACAATGGTTTTGACGGCCAGCGTGATCAGTGCAATGCCAGCCAGCAGGGAAGCCGCGGTGAATGCCCCCACAATGTTGTAATCCTGGTACAGCAGCTCAACATGCAATGGCAGCGTGTTGGTTTCGCCACGAATGCTGCCGGAAACCACAGACACTGCCCCAAACTCACCAACGGCCCGGGCATTGGTGAGAATCACCCCGTAGAGCAGCGCCCAGCGGATGTTGGGCAGCGTGACACGCCGGAACAGCTGCCAGCCGCTGGCGCCCAGCACCACTGCAGCCTCCTCCTCATCCCGGCCCTGCTGCTGCATCAGGGGAATCAGTTCCCGGGCTACGAAAGGGCAGGTCACGAAAACCGTCACCATCACGATGCCGGGCCAGGCGAACATCAGCTCCACGTCATACTGCCCGAGCCACTGCCCTGCCCAGCCGTTGCTGCCGTAAAGCAGCAGATACAGCAGCCCGGCGACCACCGGCGACACCGCAAAGGGAATGTCGATAAGGGTTGCAAGCAGCCGGCGCCCGGGAAAGCTGAAGCGCGTCACCAGCCATGCCAGAAACACCCCGAACACGGTATTCAGCGGCACGGTCAGCAGCGCCACAAACAGGGTCAGACCGATGGCATGAAGCGTGTACTCATCCAGGATGTTGCCAATGTAGCCGGCCCACCCCTGGGCGAGAGCCTGGGTAAAGATCACCACCAGCGGCATGAACAGAAACAGGGCAGTCAGGACCACGGCCAGCCCGATCAGGATCCGGCGAATCACAGGTCCATCACCGACGCGGTGATGCTTCGCACTCATCCCCGACCTCCGTGCAGACGCTTCAGGTAACGCCCCTGCCAGACGTTGATGGCCAGCAGCAACAGCAGCGACACGCCCATGACAACCGACGCAATGGCGCTGGCCGCCGCGAAGTCATATTCCTCAAGGCGCACGAAGATCATCAGACTGATCACCTCGCTCACATAGGGGGAGTTGCCGGCAATGAACACAACGGCGCCATACTCGCCAAGGCTGCGCGCGAATGACAGACCACCTCCGGTCACCAGCGCCGGCCACAGCACCGGGAACAGAATGCGGCGGAATACAGTCCAGTCGGAGGCACCCAGGCTGACCGCCGCCTCCTCGTCCTCAGGCGGCAGTTCCTCCAGCACCGGCTGAACCGTGCGGACCACAAAGGGCACGCTGGTAAAGGCCATGGCCACCACAATCCCCAGCGGCGTGTAGGCAACCGCGATGCCGAACTCCGCCAGGACGCGCCCGTACCAGCCGTTTTCCGAGAAAAGGGTCGCCAGGGTAATACCCGCCACCGCCGTCGGCAGAGCGAACGGCAGGTCCATGATGGCATCCAGAAGGCGCTTGCCCGGGAACTCATAGCGCACCAGCACCCAGGCCATCAGCAGACCAAACACGCAGTTGAACAGCGAGGCCGCAAGCGCCGCCATAACAGTGACCTTGAAGGAGGCCACCACCCGCGGGTCAGTCACGACAAACCAGAACTGCTCCCAGCCCATGCCCGCGGTGTGGATCACCAGCCCGGAGATCGGCAGCAGCAGCACAAGACTGATGAAGAACAGCGTAACGCCGAGGCTCAGGCCGAACCCCGGCAGCACACGCCTGGAAACAGGCACGCCCGCGCGCCGCGGACGTACCGATTGGTCGGTGTCAGCCATGGATCAGACGGGTACTCCTAGCGGCGCTGAAGCTGATCCAGCTTGCCGCCACTGGAGAAATGCGTCTCCATGGCGTTCTGCCAGTCGCCGGCAATCTCCTGGATGGGCATCAGCTTCACGTCCGGGAACTGATCCGCCACTTCCTCTTTCACGGTCTCGTTGTGCACCCGGTAGTTGAAGCCTGCAAGCATGCGCTGGGCCTCTTCGGAATAGAGGTGTTCCAGATAGGCTTTGGCGACTTTCTCATTGCCCTTCTTCTCAATGTTCTCATCGATCCAGGCAACCGGGAACTCGGCCAGGAAGCTCACCTCGGGAACCACTACCTGAAGGTTCTCCTCCGGGTTGAGCTCCGGGATGTTCATTGCCTCGGACTCGAACGTCATCAGCACATCCCCCAGACCACGCTCGACGAAAGTGGTGGTGGCGCTGCGGCCACCGGAGTCAAACACCTTCACATGGCCCAGAAGGTCACTCATGAAGCCATCGATCCGCTCCTGGTCATCCCCGAATTCATTCTGGGCATACCCCAGGGCGGCCAGATAGGAGTAGCGGCCGTTGCCGGAAGTCTTGGGGTTCGGCATGATCAGTTCCACGTCCTCACGCACCAGATCATCCCAGTCCTCAATGTTCTTCGGATTTCCCTCGCGCACCACGAACGCCATGGTCGAGTAGTAGGGCGAGCTGTTGTTGGGCAGCCGTGATGCCCAGTCTTCCGGGATCAGATTGCCGCGCTCAGCGAGAATGTTCACGTCGGTGACCTGATTGTAGGTCACCACATCCGCATCCATGCCCTGCAGAATCGAACGGGCCTGCTTGGACGAACCGGAATGCGACTGCTTGATGCTGACCGTCTCGCCGGTTTTCTCTTCCCAGTGCTCGGCAAAGAGCTTGTTGTACTCAGCGAAGAGTTCACGGGCGATGTCGTAGGAGGAGTTCAGAAGCTCCCGGTCCTGAGCAGAGGCGGGGCCAGCCAGCAGAAGCGCCATCGCCAGCACACTGAACCACAGCCCCAAACGGGCCTTCAGGGTCACTACGGAATCATTGGGCATCGTCGGAAAACTCCCGGTTAGTCCTGAAAAGGATATTCACAAAAGGTATATTGAGCGGCTTAATTCAGCGCGCAAAGAATAAGCGACAGCACATCAATCAACAATGGCCTGCATAGACGATTTTCGATTTTCATTGGAACCGGCGGTTATAGGGCTGCCTGCTGCCGCCACCGTCTACTGGCCAAAGGTGGCGCCCCCTTCCAGGAACGCCACTTCGGCAGCCGTGCTCCGGCGGCCCAGTACCTGGTTGCGGTGCGGGAAACGCCCGAAACGCTCGACGATCTGCGCGTGTTCGCATGCACTCCGGTGGAACGCGCTCAGCACATCCCGCAGGCGCCCCTCCGCGGTTTTCTCCAGCTGCTCATAGAGTGCAACCCCCTCGCGCTGGATCTCACGGTTCTCGGCGTGCTGGTACGGCATATAGAAAAACGCCCGCTGGATGCGGGGGAGCGCGAGCTCACGCCCCTGGGCCACACCTTCACGTGCCAGACGCTGCGCCAAGGGATCATTACGGAATGCCATGGCGGTACGGCGGTAGATGTTGCGTGAGAACTGATCCAGGAGCAGGATCTCGGCAAGGGCGCCACCGGGCTCGTTACGCCAGTGATCGAGCCCTTCCTCGGAAGCCAGCAGGACCATGGAGGAGAAACGCCGCCGCATGGCCCGGTCGAAACGCCGGCTCTCGGTGAACCACTGTTCACGGTACGCTTTGCCGGGCACCCCTTCGTCATCCAGGGGACCGAACCAGAAATCCAGAATATAGGGCCATTCGAACATAACAGGAGGATATCAACGTACAGCAGGCGCGGCTATGCGGGAATCGTGAACCTTTTCCTGGCCTGCCGCCCCTGCCGATGCCACCATTGAGACCGGTTCAGCATGGATCGAACCCAGCGGGAGAACCCTATGAATCAGCACATCCTGATTACCGGCGGCACCGGCTTTATCGGCCAGCTGCTCTGCCATCAGCTCCACTACGAAGGCCGCAGCCTGACGGTACTGAGCCGGCGCGATGACGCCGAAGTCCAGCGCCTTTGCGGCCGCGTCCAGGTGATACACAGCCTGGACGAAGTGCCGACCATCCCAACCATTGATGCCGTGATCAATCTCGCGGGTGAAGGCATCGCCGAGAAACGCTGGACGCAGAAGCGCAAACAGACCCTCTGGGACAGCCGCATCGCCTTTACGGATGAGCTGGTGTCACAGCTGCAGCGCCGCGCTGCCCTCCCGGAAGCCATGATTTCAGGGTCTGCCGTGGGCTACTACGGGGACCAGGGCGAAGCGGATGTCACCGAGGCCACGGAACCCCGTGACGAGTTCACTCACCGCCTCTGTGCTGCATGGGAAGCATCCGCCACTCGCCTGAGCGGTGATACCCGGGTCTGTCTGTCGCGTACCGGGCTTGTCATCGGCCGTGACGGTGGCTTCCTGCAGCAGATGCTGCCCCTGTTCCGCCTTGGACTGGGCGGGCGCCTTGGCAATGGCCGCCAGTACATGCCGTGGATCCACCGGCAGGACATGGTTCAAGGGCTGATCCACCTGCT
>NZ_CAJXMA010000114.1:0-6892 GCF_913056445.1 uncultured Halovibrio sp. | reverse complement strand
TCAAGTCGGAGGTGCTGGTGCTGGGCGCGGAGTCGCCGGAGCACGGGGTGGTGCTGCTGGAACCGAGCTTCGCGGTGGAAGACGGCTGCCCCATAGGATGACGCCGCGCTGTCACAGCGCTGTCATGATTGCCGCGTAGAAAGACTGTTACGTTGATCGCCCCGACAGGGGGAAGGCATGCAGGCGACGATCCTGCTGGTCGAAGACGAGCCCGAGATCCAGGAGATGGTCAGCCGCGTGCTGGCACGCGAGGGTTTCGACGTGCAACTCGCCGGCGACTCCAGCGAGGCCCACCAGCGCCTCGCCGAACAGGTGCCCGACCTGATGCTGGTCGACTGGATGCTGCCCGGCACCTCCGGTATTGACCTGGCCCGGCGCCTGAAGCGCGACGAAGGCACCGCCGAGATCCCCATCATCATGCTCACGGCCAGAACCGAGGAGGACAACCGGGTGCAGGGGCTGGAGGTGGGCGCGGACGACTACATCACCAAGCCCTTCTCGCCCCGGGAAATGGTGGCCCGGCTCAAGGCGGTGCTGCGGCGCTCCACACCGCCCGGCATGGATACCCCGGTGGAGATCGGCGGCATCCACCTGGACCCGGTTGGCCACTGGGTGACCATCGACGGCGAATCTGTCAATATCGGCCCCACCGAGTACCGCCTGCTGCAGTTCTTCATGACCCACCCGGACCGGGTCTACACCCGGGAACAGCTGCTCGACCAGGTCTGGGGCGCCGGGATCTACGTGGAGGAACGCACGGTGGACGTGCACATACGCCGCCTGCGCAAGGTCCTGGGTGAAGCCCACGGAAAACTCGTGCAGACGGTCCGGGGTGCCGGCTACCGGTTTTCCACACGCCAACAGTGAGTGCCACCAGGGATCCAATGAGTACAGGCCTTAAAAAGCACCTGCGCCGGCTGACTCTGCTGCTGACAGCACCCCTGCTGGTGGGCTGGCTGCTCGGCCACCCCGCCCTGGTACTTGCGCTGGCACTGGCCGTCTATGCCGGCTGGATGCTGCATCAGTTGAACCGCCTTCACCGTTGGCTCGAACGCAGCAACCAGGAGGCCGAGCCCCCTGAAGCCCCCGGACTCTGGGGCGAGGTCCTGGACGACATCTACCGCCTCCAGAAACGCCACCTGCGGGCCCGCGACCGACTCCAGAGCATGATCAACCGGATCCGGGAATCCACCAACGCCCTGCGTGACGGCGTTGTGATGACCGATGCCGCCGGCGCCATGGAATGGTGGAACCGGGCAGCGGAAAACCTGTGCGGGTTCAACAGTACCCAGGACCAGGGTGAATACATCCACAACCTGATCCGCACCCCGGAGTTCCGCAGCTATTTCGAGGCCAAGGCGTATGCGGAGCCGCTGGAGATCGAATCCCCGGCCCGTCCGCGCACACGGCTGCAGATCGAGATCAACCTTTTCGGCGAGGACGACCGGCTCATCACCATCAAGGATGTAACGCGGCTCTACCAGCTGGAGAAGATGCGGCGGGACTTCGTCAGCAACGTCTCCCACGAGATGCGTACGCCCCTGACGGTGCTGAGCGGCTACCTGGAAACGCTCGCCGAGCAGACCGACCGCATGCCTTCCGGCTGGCAGCGCCCGATGGACGCCATGCGCCACCAGGCCAACCGCATGGAGGCGCTGATCACGGATCTGCTACTGCTCTCCCGGCTGGAGACCAGCGACCGCAACACCGGCGACGCGGAATGCAGACCGGCGGATCTGCTGCGCCAGATCCAGCAGGACGCCATGGCCCTGAGCGGCGACCAGGAACACGAGATCGAGCTGCGCATCGGTGACAACCGCCGCATCCGAGGGGACGCGGAACAGCTGCGCAGTGCCTTCTCCAACATCATTTTCAACGCGGTGAAATACACCCCTGGAGGCGGCCATATCCGCATTGATTACAGCGCCGGTTCCGAAGGCATTTCAGTCAGCGTTACGGATGACGGGCCGGGCATTGACCCGGAACACATCCCGCGGCTCACGGAACGCTTCTACCGTGCCGATCCCAGCCGCAGCAAGGAAACAGGCGGGACCGGGCTTGGCCTCGCCATCGTCAAGCACATCCTCTACAACCACGACGGGTACCTGAGCATCGACAGTACCCCCAACAGCGGCAGCACCTTCCGCTGCCACCTGCCCGCCAACCGCATCATCCCTGAAAACGGGCAATGAAATGGCTCAGATCCTCCAGCTTCTGGGGGTCATCATCCACGAACCGCACCACCACCTGGACAAACTTCGTATCCGGGTCCTTTTCCTGGGCCTGGAGCTGATAGACGTAACCGTTCAGCCGCGCCATCCTGTCTCCCAGATCCACGTCCACCACCGCCTGCTCCAGAATCTGCGGCATGGCGTCATCTCGCCTGGCGCTGACCCGGACGTCGTTCAGGGTAACCGCCCGCAGCACCCCTCTCAGCGTTGCCTGCGAGAAGCGCAGATCAACCATGGTGGCCTCCCTGCCCCGGGCCCCGCCGGCCGGCTTACCGGTCTGGGGCTGTGGGGCGTTACCGCTCTCAACCGGGGACTCCCCGGCCGGTGGCGGGGTTTCCTTTTTCTGGGACCGGCCACCACCGGTCAGAAGATCCGCGGACTGGCGGAAGGCATCACTGGAGGCTGATGCCTTCTGACCGTCATCGCCGAGCTGACTGCCCAGCACCTTGCGTACCTTCTTCCCCAGGGATTCCGGGCTGAAGGGCTTGCCGAGATAATCGGAAACCCCCTCGCGGATGGCTTCAACCACATGCTCCTTGTCGCCACGGCTGGTCACCATCACAAAGGGCGTCTCACCATAGTGACTGTGGCCCCGTGCCCACTGGAGAAGCTCCAGACCCGAGATCTCGGGCATCTCCCAGTCGCACAGGATCAGATCAAAGCGTTCACGCCCCATCAGCGTCTGGGCCTTGCGCCCGTCCGCCGCCTCATGGAGTTCAATGGAGGGAAACTGGGAACGCATGGTTCGCCTGACCAGGTCCCTTACGAAGCTGGCATCGTCCACCACCAGGGCCTTCAGTTTGCTCATTGCGGGTAATCCGACATCGGTTTGCGGGAATACCCTCACTATAGACCTGAATGCCGGCTGCTGCCCGTGGCTCTGCCGATGTCAGCATTCTGCCATTAGGCGTGTAAGAGATTTCCTACACTGATGTAGGAAATGCTTGTTCTGTCACGTCGGAAACAACCTATTTCACCTGATTTAACTTCGTATGATGCTGATTATGAAAGGCTTTAATGAGCCGGGTGGCTGGAAGCGGACAGCCCGTCGGTATTGACCCACTCAACAACCGTCCCTGAGTTGGTATTGTTTCAACTGTCAGCGGACGACAGGGAAAGGACGTTACAGGGATGGTTTCCTCAGAGGAGCTGAGGGGAAGCATGGAATAAAGGGATGTAATGCTTGAGGGACGCTGAACCAGAAGGCCGGCTCGGATGCCGGCTGGCCAGGGAAGGCCGGAGATGGATCCACAGGAGGTGGTAAACGGGCAGGACGCCCACCGCTTTCGTCGGAAAGCGTTTCGCCAGTTTGAGGGATGGCCACGGCCATCCCTTTTTTATGCAGCGCCGTCCAGCCCGCCCCCCGGAGCCCAATACAGCCTTACCCGGTTGAACTCCTCAAACTCGTTGAGGTCCGGCCAGGTCCGCCCTTCCACCGTGGTGATCAGCCGGTAATCCTCATTGCCAAGATGCCGAAGCCGCGAGTCCGCCATCAGAACCGCATCCGCACCGGCCTGGAAATCCCACAGCATGGGGCGATTCTCCGGATCATAGAGTACGTCAGCGGCCAGAAGCACCTCGGGGCGAGCCTCATCGCGCCAGTCTCCGGCCAGTGTCACCGTCACGCCGTTGCGGCGGGCATTGATGTCAGTGGCCGCGAGCGCGTCCGGATCAATGTCCGCCGCAATGACCTCCCGGGCGCCCGCCATGGCAGCGGCAATGGCCACAATCCCGGAACCACACCCGAAATCCAGCACCCGCCGCCCGGCGACGCGCTCCGGATTGTCCAGCAGCCACTGGGCCATCACCTGGCCACTGGCCCAGCAGAACGACCAATAGGCCGGTTCGGCCACAACCAGCTGCGCCTCCTCGTGGCTGAGCGGGCCCTCCAGGCAGTCGGGATCAAACAGACAGAGTTCGATCCCCGGGCAACCGGCGGGCCGGCTCCAGCAGGTCCGGGCACGTGGCAGGCTGCGCTGCAACAGGGCATCGAGGGGGATCTTTTCCATGGCAGCGCATACTAGCCGGCCCGCCGGGTAGCGTAAAGCGCCGGGAGCTGGGTTAGACTGTGCACTCACTGCAACAACGGAATCATCACCGTGGCCTCCGAACTCCCGCTTACCAACGACTATGCCGAACTGCTGCGCGAGGGGCGCCCGTTCCTGGACGTACGCGCGCCTGTAGAGTTCGCCGAGAGCACGCTGCCCAACGCGCACAGCCTGCCTCTCATGACCGACTCCGAGCGCCAGCAGGTGGGCATCCGCTACAAGGAAGCCGGTCAGAATGCGGCCATCGAGCTCGGCCATGAACTGGTCGGAGGCCAGGTGCGCGAGGCCAGGATTGCCGAGTGGGTGGACTTCGCGAACCGTCACCCGGAGGCTCGACTGTACTGCTCCAGGGGTGGCCTGCGTTCCCGTATCGTGCAGCAGTGGCTGCATGAGGCCGGTGTCACCATCCCCCGGGTTGAAGGGGGCTACAAGTCACTGCGGCGCTTCGTGCTGGATGAGCTGATCGAAAACCGGATCCCCGGGCTGCCCCTGATGGTGGTCGCTGGACGCACCGGTACCGGCAAGACGCGGCTGCTCCATCAGCTTCCCAACCCCGTGGACCTGGAAGGACTGGCCGCACACCGCGGCTCCAGCTTCGGGCGCACGCTCACCCCCCAGCCCACCCAGGCCAGCTTCGACAACGCCGTGGCCACGGCACTCTACCAGGCCCACGCCCGTGGCGGCCCCATCCATGTGGAGGATGAGGGGCGACTGATCGGCCGGCGCGTACTGCCCGTACCTCTGCAGAAGCGTCTGGGCGAATCCCCCCGGATGGTGCTCGAACAGCCATTGGCAACGCGTGTCGAGAACATTCTGGAGGACTACGTCATCGACATGAGTAGAGCCTTCATGGAACGCGACGGAATGGAGACTGGCTTTGAAGCCTTCCGTGGTTTTCTGTTGGATGCACTCGGCCGTATCCGCAAGCGCCTGGGCGGACTGCGCCACCAGCAGCTGGAAGCGGTAATGCAGGAAGCCCTGTCGCAACAGTGGCAGTCCGGCGACCTGGACCGCCACCGTGACTGGATCCGGACGCTGCTGACGGACTATTACGATCCAATGTACGATTACCAGCTCAACCAGCGCGATGGCCGTGTTCTGAAACAGGGCGGATTCGACGAACTGGTTGAGTGGGCGGTGGACGCCAACACGCAACCGCTGACAGAACAAGAATCCATAAGGAGCGCCTGAATGGAAAGCATGATCCCGGATACGGAACAGCTCCAGGAGCTGACATCCATGGCCGCAGGCATGGCCATGAACTACCTGCCGCAGCTGTTGCTGGCCGTCATCACGCTGGTCGTCGGCCTGTGGCTGATCAACCGGTTCGTCACCGCCCTCGACAGGAAACTGACCGCCAAGGATCCAACCCTCGGGCGTTTTGTGACCGGTCTGGTTTCCATCCTGTTCAAGATCATCCTGTTGATCTCCGTCGCATCCATGGTCGGTATCGCGACGACCTCCTTCATTGCCGTCCTTGGTGCCGCCGGCCTGGCCGTCGGTCTGGCCCTCCAGGGCAGTCTCGCGAACTTCGCCGGCGGTGTCCTCATCCTCATCTTCAAGCCATTCAAGGTTGGCGACGTCATCGAGGCCCAGGGCTTTCTGGGCACGGTCAAGGAAATCCAGATCCTGTACACCGTGGTGGACACTTTCGACAACCGCCAGGTGGTGATGCCCAATGCGTCGCTCTCCAACGCCAGTCTGACCAATTACAGCGCCTACCCGAACCGCCGTGTGGATATGACCATCGGTATCAGCTACACCGATGACATCCAGAAGGCCCGCGAGGTTATCCAGAAGACCCTGGCAACGGATGAGCGCATCCTGCGTGATCCGGAACCGATGATCGTGGTGGGCGATCTCGGTGACAGCTCAGTGGATCTCAAGGTCCGCATCTGGGCCAATGGGGATGACCTCTGGTTCTGCTACTGGCACATGCTTGAACAGATCAAGGTGGCCTTCGACCAGAACGGCATCACCATTCCCTATCCGCAGCGGGATGTGCACCACTACCAGTCTGCGGGCTGATTGTACAAAATGTAACCTTTTTGCGGGACACCTCCGGCGGGGTTGGTCTAGCCTGAGATCAGGATCCCCGGATCCATGGGTCACAGCCCCATGCCAGGAGGTGTTGCCATGCCCGTACAGACCCTGATTGAACACCTGAAGGCCCACGGTGCCGAGTACCAGTGCCTGAGCCATCCCCCCGGATTCACTGCCCAGTCCCTTGCCCATCACTGCAACGTGCCCGGTGACCAGGTTGCCAAGACGGTCATCATCGAGCTGGACGGACGCATGGCCATGCTGGTGATGCCAGCCAGCTTCCGGATCCGCTGGGACCGGATGATGGAGGTACTCTATACGGACTTCGTGGAACTGGCGGCGAGGGAACGGGATCCGGCGACCGTGACCGTCGACGACTGCATGAGTGCGCCGGTCGTGACGGTGTCGTCGACGACGACGCTCGGCGAAGCCGCGGAACTGATGCGCGACGAGAACGTCAAGAAGCTGCCGGTGACCGGGGCGGACGGCGACGGCGTCGTCGGGTTAGTGACGACGACGGACATCGCGAAGTACCTGCCGGTGCACGAGTTCCACCCCGAGGAGAGGTAG
>NZ_CAJXMA010000113.1:0-7138 GCF_913056445.1 uncultured Halovibrio sp. | reverse complement strand
TTCACCGGCACCTCGGATGCCGCCGAGGCGGGCATCCACGACCTGGATCTCACCGGCCCCATGGCCCTGGTCATGGGTGCCGAGGGCAAGGGCATGCGCCGTCTCACCCGCGAGCACTGTGATCAGCTGGCCCATCTCCCCATGGCCGGACTGGTCAGCTCACTCAATGTCTCCGTGGCCACCGGCGTCTGCCTTTTTGAGGCCCGTCGCCAGCGTACGATTGCATCAGGCGTACACGGGGCATAAAATGTGCGATCCCGTTTCACGGGGTCAACACCACTCCTTGCTTTCGGCGACGGATCGGAAGCTGCTCAAACCGTAAGGAGCGATAATGCGTCATTACGAAATCGTGACACTGGTTCATCCTGACCAGAGCGAACAGGTGCCCGCCATGATCGAGCGCTACTCCAAGCTCGTCACCGACGATGGCGGCACAGTCCACCGGGTCGAGGACTGGGGGCGGCGTCAGCTGGCCTATCCGATCAACAAGATCCACAAGGCCCACTACATCCTCATGAACATCGAGTGCACCCAGGAGGCGCTGGGTGAACTGCAGCACAACTTCCGGTTCAATGACGCGGTCATCCGCGATCTGATCGTGCGCAAGGATGAGGCGGTAACTGAACCCTCGCCCATGAAGGCGGCCGAGAACCGCGAGGAACGGGGCGACGACAAACCGCGCCGGCAGACAACCTCCGGTGATTCCGGGGAGACGGAAACAGACAGTTCCGACTCCGAGACCGAAGAAGCCGGCGAAAGCGCCGAGTAACACGCATCAGAGAACTGAGGATACCGATTCATGGCTCGTTTTTTCAGACGTCGTAAGTTCTGCCGTTTCACCGCGGAAGGGGTCAAGGAGATTGACTACAAGGATCTCGACACCCTGCGCAGCTACATCACTGAAACCGGCAAGATTGTACCCAGCCGGATCACCGGCACACGTGCCCGCTATCAGCGGCAGCTGGCAACAGCCGTCAAGCGCGCCCGCTACCTGGCTCTGCTGCCCTACGCCGACAGCCACGACCAGTAACGGCCATCGGGTTAGCTGATGCAGCGTCTGGCCGAATTCATACTGCGGGGCCCCATGCCTGCGGCCGTTGTTGCGGTCGGGGGTATGGTCCTGCCGTTCCTGTTCTGGCTGGGTGCTGCGGCAGTTGGGCTCGTAACGCTCAGACTGGGGCCCCAGAAAGGGCTGGTTACCGGGCTCTGGGCACTGCTGCCGGGCGCAGCCTGGCTCTGGGTCGGGATGGATCCGGCACCGCTGGTGGTGCTGCTGATCACAATGGTCATCTGCAGCGTGCTGCAGATGACCGTTTCCTGGGAAAAAGCCCTTCTGGCCGGGGCCGCGCTTGCAATAGGGATTGCCCAGGCACTGCCGCTGGTGGCGCCGGCATTTTTTGATCAGTTGATCACAACGGCCCAGCAGGTTTACGGCGACATGAACGCCGGCATGATGGAGAACCTGCCCGAGGATGTGGATCCGGAAAACGTGATCCGCACCATGATGATCGCGGTACTGGGGGTTCTCAACTACGCGCTGGCCATTGCGGCGTCCCTGCTTGCCAGGGGGTGGCAGGCCCGGCTCTTCAATCCGGGTGGTCTGCAGGCGGAATTCCATGAATTCCGGCTCTCGGCGCCGACGGCGCTGGGACTGCTGGTTCTCATGGCGGTCGGCGAGTTCGTGGGGATCAATGGAACGCTGCTCCTTCTGGTGCTGGGTGTTCCGCTGCTGCTTGCGGGCCTCGCCCTGGTACATGGCACGCTCGCCAAACGCGGGCTCGGTACCGGCTGGCTTGTGGGCTTTTACATCGCCCTGGTGGTGCTGGTTCCATGGTTATTTCTGGTGCTGGTCTTCGCGGCCGTCATCGACAGCTGGCTTGATATCAGACAGCGACTTTAGACAGAGGTTATTGGGATGAACGTTATACTGCTCGAAAAAATGCACAAGCTCGGGGATCTGGGTGACCAGGTGAAGGTCAAGCCGGGCTTCGGGCGTAACTACCTTGTTCCCTACGGCAAGGCGGTTCCCGCCACCGAAGAGAACATCAAGGCATTTGAGGAACGCCGTGCAGAGCTTGAGAAGGCTGCTGCTGAACGGCTGAAGGCCGCTCAGGCCCGTGGCGAAGCGCTTGAGGGCAGCTCCGTCACCATCGAAGCCAAGGCCGGTGAGGAAGGCAAGCTGTTCGGCTCCATTGGCGTCCGTGATATTGCGGAAGCGGTTTCCGCCAACGGCACCGCTGTCGAAAAGAGCGAAGTGCTGCTGCCGGAAGGCCCCATCCGCATGACCGGCGAGTACGGGATCACGCTGCAGCTGCATACCGATGTGCAGGCAACGATCCAGCTGAACATCGTCAAGGGCTGAATCCGGCCCGGAGCAGGGGAGTGCCCGGCTGATGGCGCAGGAACCGGAAGCTGACGAGCGCACCAGCCGCGTCAAGGTGCCCCCGCATTCCATCGAGGCGGAACAGGCCGTTCTTGGCGGCCTGATGCTCGATAATGCGGGCTGGGAGCTCGTGGAAGGGCTCATCACTTCCGGGGACTTCTACCGCTCCGAACACCGCCTGATATTCCACGCCAGCGAGCGGCTGATCGCCAATGATAAGCCGCTTGATATGGTCACCGTGGGCGAATGGCTCGAGCAGGCCGGAGATCTGGATGCCTGTGGCGGGCTTGAGTACCTCGGCCGACTGGTCGAACAGACCCCCGGTGCGGCCAACCTTCGAAGTTACGCCGAGATCGTCAAGGAACGGTCTGTTTTCCGGCAGCTGATCGAAGTCTCCGGCCATATTGCCGATTCCGCATTCAACCCCCAGGGGCGTTCCAGCGCCGAGATTCTGGATGCCGCCGAAAGCCAGGTATTCCGGATCGCTGAACACCAGGTCCAGCAGAGTGGCGGCCCCCGTGAGATCAATCCCATCCTCAGGGAAACCCTGGAGCGCATCGAGTCGCTGTTCGAAACCGAGGGTGGGCTGACAGGGCTGACCTCCGGTTTCAAGGATCTGGATGACATCACCTCCGGCTGGCAGCCCTCGGATCTGGTGATCGTGGCTGCACGCCCTTCCATGGGTAAGACCGCGTTCGCCATGAACCTGGTCGAGAACATGCTGATGGCAACCGACAAGGGCTGTCTGGTGTTCAGCATGGAGATGCCGGCGGATGCCATCGTGATGCGGATGCTCTCGTCCATTGGCCGGATTGACCAGACCCGGATCCGTAACGGGAGCCTGGAACAGGATGACTGGCCGCGCCTCACTTCCGCCATCAGCCTGCTCAAGGACAAGCCGCTCTATATTGATGACACGCCGGCGCTCAGCCCGACCGAAATGCGCTCGCGTGCGCGGCGTATTGCCCGGGAGATGGACAGCCAGGGAAACGAGCTTGGCATGATCATGGTGGACTACCTGCAGCTGATGCGGGCGCCCGGCAATAACGAGGGCCGTACCGCTGAGATCTCCGAGATCTCGAGGGCTCTCAAGGGCCTGGCGAAGGAGCTCAACTGCCCCGTGATCGCGCTGTCCCAGCTCAACCGGAGCCTGGAGCAGCGGCCCAACAAGCGCCCGGTCAACTCGGACCTGCGCGAGTCCGGGGCGATCGAGCAGGACGCCGATGTGATCGCCTTCATCTACCGCGACGAAGTCTACAATGAGGACAGCACCGACAAGGGCATCGCTGAGATCATCATCGGCAAGCAACGGAACGGCCCTGTCGGGAGCATTCGGCTGGCATTCCTCGGTCAGTACACCAAGTTCGAGGACCTAGCCTACGGGGATTACGGGGGCGACTATTAATGCCGCGCCATACTCGGGCCCGTATCGATCTGGACGCACTCAGGAGTAACTTCCGGAAGGCCCGGCAGCTTGCCCCCGAGTCGGCCTCCATGGCGGTGGTCAAGGCCGACGGTTACGGGCACGGTCTTGAGCCGGTGGCCCGGGTTCTGGCCGGGGAGACTGACTGCCTGGCCGTTGCCACTGTCGGGGAGGCACAGCGCCTGCGCGATGCCGGCATCACCACGGCCATTGTTCTGCTTGAGGGCGTGCATGAGGCGGCGGACTGGCCGGTTGTTTCGGCGCTGGAGCTGCAGCCTGTTCTGCACAGCTATCACCAGCTGGCTGGGGCTGAAGCCCTGAACGGGGAGGTGCCGGTCTGGATCAAGTGCAACACCGGTATGAACCGTCTGGGTGTGGCGCCGCAGGAGGTCGCGGCCTTTCGGCAGCGCCTTGAGACCCAGCCGGGTCTGCGGGTGGTCGGTCTCCTTTCCCACTATGCCTGTGCGGATGATCTCTCGGATCCCATAACCCGACGTCAGCAGGCGTGCTTTCAGCGCATCCGGGATGACCATTCGGAGCTGCAGGTCAGCCTCGCCAACTCCGCGGCTCACTTCCATGACCCGGCACCGGACTGTGACTGGACGCGCCCAGGGATCATGCTGTACGGCGGGACGCCCCTGATTGGCACGACAGGGCCAGCACTCGGCCTGCAGCCGGTTATGATCCTGGAGTCCCGGATCATCGCCGTGCGTGAGCTGGCAGCGGGTGAGTCAGTGGGTTATGGCGCCACCTGGGTCGCGGAAGCCGACTGCCGCATGGGGATTGTGGAGATCGGGTATGGCGATGGTTACCCCCGGCACGCCCCCAGCGGGACCCCCGTGGCAGTGGCTGGGCATCGGTGCCGGCTTATCGGCCGGGTTTCCATGGACATGATCGCCGTGGATCTGAGCCAGTGCCCGGAGGCGGAAACCGGTACACCGGTCGAGCTCTGGGGGCACCATGTGGGTGTTGATGAGGTGGCCGGCATGGCCGGCACCATCAGTTATGAGCTGCTGACCGGGGTTTCCCCGCGGGTCCCCCGGACATACTTGGGCGGCGGCTGATCAGGCGTTGCTCTCGGGTTCGAACAGAACCTCTTCCAGGAAGACCAGGATGCCCTCAATGTGCTCGTCGTCCGCCTTCTTGAGCACGTTGTGGATGACCATCCGGGTGCCCTTGAGCATGCTGCTTATGCCCATGCTGGCCATCTTCTGGAGCATGGAACCGGCATTCATCCGCCGCAGTGGTTCCAGAAAGAAGAAGTCGGTGCCGGTTTCCGTGAGTTCCATGATCAGGTTGTAGAGGTCGTCCCGGCGCTGTTTGCTCACGCCGTTGCTGCGGATGTCACTGATGACCTCGAGGGCCTTCTGGTACTGGGCTTCCGGCAGGGGGGCTACCAGATGGTGCTGATGCTTGGGCATTGGTCATACTCCTTTGTGTACAAGTGTTTTGTATGGCCGCCATTACACGCATTGCATCAATCTTGGGCATTGGCTGAAATGGCGGTTATGCTGTCGTATCGTGCAACCCGTCACATTCTGGACCTGCAAGCGACCCTGTTTTGAAGATACTGGTGGTTTACGAACCGGGGGAACTCGGTGAAGCGCTGCTTTCAAGGCTCGCTGCGGCTGGGCTCGAACCCACGCCGCTGCTGTTGAGCCGTCCCTCGGATGTGGCACTGGATCAGCTTCAGTCCTGGGTTGAGCCCTGTTTCGATCTGGTGATCAACGCCATCACCAGTGTGGATGCGGAGCAGGCCGAGCCGGTGCCACAAGAGACGCGACACCGCCTGCATGACCTGCCGGTGGCACTGGCGGAAAGGGCCGCTTTTCATGCCATTGCCATGATGAACCTGTCCAGCAGCCAGGTTTTTGACGGGCGCAAGCAGCAGCCCTACATCAGCAGTAATCCGGGCAATCCGCTGTCCGTTCTGGGCCAGTGCCAGTGGGACTGTGAGCAGTCCCTGCGCAGTCGGCTGCCGCGGCATCTGATCCTGCGTACCGGCTGGTCGCTGGAGCGGTTGCAGGAGCGTGTGCGTAGCCACGATCCGAGCGAACCCCTCTGCCTGAGCAGCCGCTATCGGGGGCAGCCTACCACCTGGTCGGATTGCGCCCGGGTCATGACCGCCGTTGTCCAGCAGTTGGACTGTGGCGCGGAGGCCTGGGGAACCTACCAGTACGCCGGCTGTGACACCCTTTCCCTCTACGATCTGGGGCTGGAACTCCTTGAGGAGCTCCCGGAGACACAGCGTCCGCATCTGATTGACGAAGAAGATGCCTGGATGCGGCTGGAACCCGCCAATGCCGTGCTCAACTGCAAGAAAATCCGTCATACCTTCGGCATCCAGCAGTTGTCCTGGCGCCAGGTCCCTGCGGCAACGAAACCATGACGAGCCCGTAACGAAAGAGTAGACTGAGCGTCCTTTTGGGCGCTCTGTCGCAGCCCTGTATCAACGGGTCAGGATGACGTTATGTCTACTTCAAGCCGATTCATCGTAGTCACCATCGGGCTGGTGATCGTTTTTGGCGGGATCTTTGGCTGGAAAGCCTTTGAATTCCGCATGATGCAGCAGCAGCTCAGCAAGGAAAAACCCCCCGCCGTCATTGAGGCGGTTCAGGCCGGAACCCGCGAATGGGTGCCCTCGTTGAATTCCGTGGGGAGCATCCGTGCCGTTAACGGCATCAAGGTCGCGAATGAGCTTCCCGGTGTGGTTGAGACCATCCGCTTCGAGTCCGGTGACATGGTCGAGAAAGGCGATGTGCTGGTGGAGCTGGATGTGGAATCCGATCGTGCGGCCCTGGAGACCCGGAGGGCGGAAGCCGAGAGTGCCCGTCGGACCTTTGAGCGGGTGTCGAACCTGGTTGAGCGGAATGCGGTTTCCCAGGCCGAGTTCGATGAAGCAGAGGCGGCCTACGACGCGGCCCGGGCCCGGGTCAGGGAGCAGGAAGCTCTTCTGCGCAAGAAGATCCTGCGCGCGCCTTTCGATGGCAAGACCGGCCTGCGGCTGGTGGATCAGGGCGAGTACATGCCCACTGGGACCCCGGCGGTGGAGATCAATATGGTGGATCCCATCTACGCCGAATATTCCATACCCGAAAAACACCTCAGCGGTGTCGAGGTGGGAGACCGCGTAACCGTATCGGTGGCCGCCTACCCGGATCGTGTGTTCGAGGGTGAGATCAGCGCCATCAACAGCTCCGTCACGGCGGAAAACCGCTCGGTCCGTGTGCGTGCGACCCTTGAGAACGGGGACGGCGCCCTGCGGCCGGGGATGTTCGCGGACGTCCGCACCCTCGAGCCCGAGCCTCGCGAGGCGGTGGTGGTTCCGCGCA
>NZ_CAJXMA010000112.1:0-7512 GCF_913056445.1 uncultured Halovibrio sp. | reverse complement strand
TCGATCCGCAGACACTTGAAGGACTTCTTACCGACGGTGGTAAGGTCCTGACCGCCCCTGATGATCTGGCCGCCTATGGCTGCGACTGGACCCGCATCTACGACCCGGCGCCACTGGCTGTGGTGCTGCCGAAATCAACGGAGGAGGTTCAGGCCATCGTCCGGTACGCCAATGAGCAGCACATGGCGCTGGTGCCCTCCGGTGGCCGCACCGGCCTGAGCGCAGGTGCTGTCGCCGCCAACGGTGAACTGGTGGTGGCCATGGATCGCATGAACCGGATCCTGGATTTCAATGCCAATGACCGTCTGGTGCAGTGCGAGGCGGGTGTGGTGACCGAGCAGCTGCAGCAGTACGCGGACGAGCAGGGCCTGTACTATCCGGTGGATTTCGCATCCGCCGGTTCCAGTGAACTGGGCGGCAACATTGCCACCAATGCTGGCGGCATCAAGGTGATCCGCTATGGCATGACCCGTGACTGGGTGCTGGGCCTGAAGGTGGTCACCGGTGCCGGCGAGATCCTGGAGCTCAACAATGGGCTCGAGAAGAACAACACCGGCTATGATCTGCGCCAGCTGTTCATCGGCGGCGAGGGCACCCTGGGCTTCATTACCGAGGCGACCATGAAGCTGGCGCGCCAGCCCTCCAATCTGACGGTGATGGTTCTGGGGCTGAATGACCTGAGCAATACCATGGATGTGCTCCAGAGCTTCCGCTCCAAGCTGGACCTGACCGCTTACGAGTTCTTCTCCAATGAGGCGATCGGGCATGTCCAGGCGCATGCCGAGGTGCCGCGGCCGTTCGAGACCGAGTGCCCCTACTACGCGCTGTTGGAGTTCGAGGCGACCTCCGAGGGTGTGATGGAGGAGGCCATGGCGCTGTTCGAGCACTGTGTGGAGCAGGAGTGGGTGGTTGATGGTGTCATCAGCCAGAGCGAAAGCCAGGCACAGAAGCTGTGGCAGCTGCGGGAGCGGATCTCGGAGTCCATTGCGCCGCATACGCCCTACAAGAATGATCTGTCAGTGCGGATTTCGAAGGTGCCGGAGTTCCTGAACGAGATCCACTCGGTGGTGAGCAAGGAGTACCCGGATTTCGAGATCATCTGGTACGGCCACATTGGTGACGGCAACCTGCACCTGAACATCCTCAAGCCGGCGGATATGGAGAAGCAGGAGTTCTTCAAGCGCTGTGAGACGGTGAACGATCTGGTGTTTGATATCGTTCAGCGTTACGAGGGCAGTGTCTCCGCCGAGCATGGTGTGGGGATGGTGAAGAAGAAGTACCTCGGGTTTACGAAGAGTGCCGAGGAGATTGCTGTTATGAAGGGGATCAAGAAGGTGTTTGACCCCAACGGCATCATGAATCCCGGGAAGCTGATCGACGCTGACTGAGGTTTGGCGTTGTCACCAGCTTACTGGGTTGGCTGCTGGTGGCGCGCCGGGGGATCCCTTTCAGGGACCGCTGTACATACATCCCTGTACGCTGGCGCGATGACATCCTGTCATCGAGCCTCCCTGAAAGGGATCCCCCGCCACACCACTTAGTACCCTTTCGGTAGCGCAGACCAGCTTCCCTTAGCCTTTGTGGCTGATCGACCTTCCTGTCTAGTCTGATTCCTGCTCGAGATACTCTTCCAGCAACGGCCGGAAATCGGTCTTTACGCCCAGGCGTTTCATCATCCAGTAGTGGCCGGCGATCATGCGGTCGATGAGGATGCTTTCGACTGGCGGCTTGAAGGCGTTCAGGTGTTTGAAGACCGTATGGGTATGGGCAGCCACCTGCTGGTGAAGGTTGGACTGGCCGAAGTCGTAGGGCTGGTTTTCCGGCGCGAAGGGCTGGTAAAGAATGTTTCGCCACATGGCATAGTATTCAGGGTCCACCGATGGGTGGTCTTCCACGCGGGCGCCGAGGTGGATCAGGTGCTGGTCCAGGGCCGCGTAGTCCTCGTTCAGCGCGTCGATGATGCAGTTGCGGTAGGCCGCTACGGTGGAGGGCCGCAGGGTTTTGACGCAGCCGAAATCGTAGAGGACCACGGTGCCGTCCGGCCGGTAGGCGAAGTTGCCGGCATGGGGATCGCCGTGGATGCAGCGGTGGCGGAACAGGCCGTCGGCCATGGTGCGGAAGATGCGGTGGCCAATAGTGTTGATGGTGTCCTGATCGTAGCGTTCGCGGGTGACCTCGCTGATGTGATCGCCTTCGACCTTTTCCATCGTGAGTACGCGGCGTGAGCTGCGTTCGGGGATGGCTTCCGGAATCAGAATGCCGTCGTCGCCCCCGTGTTGTTGGGCAAACTGGTGGATGTTTCGGGCTTCGTTCTCGTAGTCGAGCTCTTCGTGCAGCCGGTCGCGCACTTCGTTGAAGAGGTCATCGACGCTCTCCTTGGGCATTTTCAGCAGTCCGCCCAGGCGCAGGGCGGTCCGCAGCTGGCGCAGGTCGGAGTCACAGGAGCGGTCGACGCCCGGATACTGGATCTTGATGACCACCTGCCGCCCATCAAGGAGCTGGCCGGCATGGACCTGGCCAATGGAGGCGGCGGCGTAGGGGGTTTCGTCCACACTGGCGAAGAGATTCTCCACACTGTCCCCGAGTTCGCTCTCGATCTGCTGCCGGATGACTGCGAATTCCATCGCCGGCGCCTCTTTCTGCAGGCGCTGGAGGGCATCGGTGAGTTCCCGGGGCAGGAAGTCCTGGGTCTGGGAGGCGATCTGGCCGACCTTCATGACCGCGCCCTTGAGCTCGCCGAGGGTGTCTACGATTTCCTCGGCCATGCGACTGTAGTACTCGTGGCGGCTTTCCTCGCTCTCCTCGCTGAAAAGCCCGCGGGCCTTGCGCGCAGCGTAGCTGGAGGCGACTGAGCCGGTCATGCCGGCCAGGCGGAAGAATCGCCCGGTCCGTGTTGTAACCGGTTTCCTGCTCATGAATCGAGGGAGCTCCGTGTCAGAGAACGCTGGTGGCGATCGTCAGCTGGTCTTCCAGTGTTAGCGTCAGCTCGCTGCCTGAGGCCAATACCCCGACACCGGCTGGCGTGCCCGTCAGCACAACATCCCCGGGTTCCAGCGTAAAGTGTTTACTCATATACGACACAAGTGCGGGAATGGGTTTGATCATGTCGGCGGTGTCACCGCTCTGGCGTGGTTCGCCGTCGATCGCGAGGGTGAACTGTAGATTCCCGGTGGTGAGCCCGGCCCGCGGGATGAATCGGGAGAGAGGGCAGGCGCCATCAAACGCCTTGGCGATTTCCCAGGGATGACCTTCTTTCTTGAGTCGACTCTGGGTCTGGCGCAGGGTCAGATCCAGAGCCAGGCCCAGTCCGGTGATGGCCGCGTCGGCTTCGGTTTCGTTGGCATGGCTCAGTCGCCTGCCGATGAGCAGAGCCAGCTCGGTCTCGTAGTGGACAGGCTCATCCACTGGAGGCAGGCGGATGCCGGCCTCGAGCTCTGTGATGGCAGATGGTGGTTTGATGAACAGCAGCGGTTCGGTCGGGACCGGGTTGTCCAGTTCAGCGGCATGTTCCGCGTAATTGCGCCCCACACACACCGCTTTGGTGATGGGGGTGTCGCTGCTTGTGCCCTCCAGAAAGCGCGCCCTTGGCAGTGTCATTGTCGTCTCCGTTGGCCATGACGATCCAAGCATAGCGGACCTCGATACGGCATTGCACGAACTGGCCGGCCACCGCTTATGGGGTGAGGCGGACCACGCGCCCATTGGCGGCGTCGGTCAGCAGCCAGAGGGTACCCTCTGGCCCCTGGGTCACCGCCCGGATGCGTTCTCCCCAATCGCTCAGCAGATCTTCCTCCCTGGTTACCTTGTCCCCGTCCAGTTCCACACGGACCAGCTTTTCCATGGCCAGGGCACCGACGAAGAGGTCACCCTGCCAGTCGGGGAAACGCTCGCCGGTGTAGAAGGCCATGCCCGAGGGCGCAATTGAAGGGTCCCAGTAATGCAGGGGCTGGGCCATGCCTTCCTTGTGGGTTTTTTCGGAAATGATGGTGCCGTCGTAATCAATGCCGTAGGTGATCTCGGGCCAGCCGTAATTGGTGCCGGCTTCGATGATGTTGATCTCATCGCCGCCCTGAGGCCCGTGTTCGTGGCTCCAGATCGCACCGGTTTCCGGGTGGCGGGTCATGCCCTGGATGTTGCGGTTGCCGACGGTATAGAAGGTGTCGTTCGTAGCCGGATTGTCCAGGAAGGGGTTGCTCGGCGCCGGCTCGCCATCGAGGGTGATGCGGTGGACGCCGCCGGCGTCATCATCGGTCTTCTGCGCACGCTGCTTTTCGCCCCGGTCGCCCACAGCGACGTACAGGTTGTGGTCATCATCGAAGACCATGCGGCCGGCGAAGTGGCGCGTGGTGCTGGAGCGGGGTTCGGCGGTGAAGATCACCTCGCGGTTGTTGAGGCGGTGGTCCTCCAGCGTGGCGTGCATCACCCGGGTGGTCATGCCCTCACTGTTGCGGTGGGCGTAGCTGATGACCAGTTCCTTGTTCTCCTCGAAGTCCGGGTGGAGTACCACATCCAGAAGGCCACCCTGGCCCCTGGCGGCAACCTCGGGTACGTTGCCGATGGCGTCCTCCCGGAGAGTACCGTCTTCGATCAGGCGCAGGCGCCCGGCGCGCTCGGTGACCAGGGCGTCACCGTCGGGCAGGAAGGCGACGCTCCAGGGGTGTTCCAGGCCTTCGGCAACGGTCTCGACCTGGAAGTCGTGGTGCTCGGATTCGAAGCTCTGGGCGGTGCATGGGACCGACGTGAGGGCGAGGGCCAGGATAAGCAGCTTGCTGGGGTTCATGGGGCCTCCGTATGGGTCAATCTTTGACTGGCTCCGTACTGACTGTACGTGACTTGGGCGGATTTGGGGCAGGGGGAGTGGTCATTTATAAGGGTTGTTGATGCTTGTGGATGATCGATATTTATTTGATTGATGTCACCCAGGGGATTACGTTGATTGTCAGCTGGTTGCATGGGCGGGAGCGGGGAACGCTTCACGGGAATCGCCACGAGTACTTTTCAGTTGCGCAATCCCGCTTCACTGAAAAGTCCTGGGTTTACATCCGTGTAAACCCGTTTGCGCTTAATCGCGCAAACCCCTGTAGGCTGCTCTTCCGCCATCCATGGCTCCAGAGCTTCCCGTGAAGCGTTCCCCGCTCCCGCCCTTCAAGCGTCACGTGGCTTCCAGATTACAAGATTGAACGACTACACGGAGATTGAGTAATGCGTGCCATTCTGTGCCACGAATACGGCCCCGCCGATAAACTCCAGATCGGCGAACTGGATTCACCCGAGGTTAAGGGTAGTGGGGTCAAGGTCCGGGTCAAGGCGGCCGGGCTGAACTTTCCGGATACACTGATCATCGAGGGCAAGTACCAGCTCAAGCCGCAGATGCCGTTTGCGCCGGGTGGCGAGATGGCCGGCGAGGTGCTGGAGGTGGGTGAGAAAGTGACCCGCTTCAAGCCCGGAGACCGGGTTATGGGGCTGACCGGTTACGGCGCCTTCGCGGAGGAGATCGTGGCTCCTGAGGCTCAGCTGATTCCGATTCCCGATGGCATGAGCGATGAAGAAGCGGCTTCCTTCTCGATGGTCTACGGCACCTCCTACCACGCCCTGAAGCAGCGCGCGAACATTCAGGAGGGCGAAAAGCTCCTTGTACTGGGCGCCAGTGGCGGTGTTGGTCTGGCCACGGTGGAACTGGGCAAGGCCATGGGCGCGCACGTGATTGCAGCGGCTTCGAGCCAGGCCAAGCTGGATGTGGCGAAGGAGGCCGGTGCGGATGAGCTGATCAACTACACCGAGGAGAACCTCAAGGATGCCGTGAAGAGCCGTGCGCGCCAGGGCGTGGATGTGGTCTATGATCCTGTCGGCGGCGACTTCACCGAGCAGGCACTGCGCTGCATGGCCTGGAACGGTCGCCACCTGATCGTGGGCTTTGCCGCTGGTGATATTCCGCAGATCCCGGCCAACCTGCCCCTGCTCAAGGGCTGTTCCGTGGTGGGCGTGTTCTGGGGCAACTTCACCATGAAAGAGCCCGAGACCAACATGCAGAACATCATGGAACTGCTGAAGCTCTATGGTCAGGGCAGGATCCGGCCGCGTGTCAGTGAGGTGCATCCCTTTGAGGATTACGTTAACGCCCTGAACGGCCTTAGTGAGCGCCGTGCTACCGGGAAGATTGTTCTGAAGGTGGCAGACTGAGCGTCTATAAGGATTAACTGACAGAGAAGCGAGACCAGGGTCAACTTTTAGAAGGAATCTAATGGTTGCCTGGTTTCCGTTCCTGTGTCTGGGAGCTTGCAGCTGACTGGTGCAAGTTGTTCAGTTGTAAAGGATAACTTGATAACTGGGCAGAGTGTCTGGAGGTAAGATATGAACGTGTTGCTCCAGTATTATTCTGAACGTATCCTCTAATCAATTACGAGCCCAACCGGATGGGCAATCTGATGAAAGGAGTCATCCATGAGCGAAATCACGCTTTCCCTTCCCGATATACCGGATTCCAAGGTCGTACTGAATGAGCAAGAGGCCCGAGAGGTGCTCGCATTCTTCTGGCCTTCCAAGAAACCCATTCTTCAGAATCGCGTCATCACTCTGGAACTCCGACGATACGCACAGGCATTGCTTGTCGTGGCCGTTGACGGGTCCTATCTGATGGGATTTGTGGAAATTGCTTTCGATACGCTGTTTAGTCCCAAGCCGGGGACCTCAGTTAAAAAGTTGATCCGGAAAGTGGTTCTCAAATCAGCAAAGCACTGGTGGGAGCACGCAACCCAGGAGGATCTTGAGGATCCAACAGTCTATGAAACCATCCGCAGGGAAATCGCCCGTAAGCAGAAATCGGTTTTTGAACTGAGGCTTAATGGATATACCCGGATTCCACCAAATAAGAGACGGATTGTCCTGAGTGGAGTCGAACCGGGGACGCTTGCTTGGACCTGAGGTGTGATATGAGAAAGCTGCTTAAGACCACAGTGATCAGCCTGATTCTCCTGGTCGGGGTCGCTGCTGGTGCAGTGGGGTACCACTTTGCTACCACGCCCACTTTTCAGATGATTGCTGTTTATATGGATCCTGATTATGGGCCGTCAGCGTTCACTTGGGGGGCGGAAAAGGCCTTTTATATCTTTCATCCTGAGGAGGCGGACGTCGAACAACTGAACAGGGAGGCGGGCGCTCAGTATGTAGTGGATGTATTCAGTGCGGAAGAAGCGAGGCCCATTCTGGAGCATCTCCTTGAGCATGGTTTGGATATCAACAGTGTTGAGACAGTCACCGGTAAGGGGCTGACAGCTCTGCATGCGGCTGCGCTAAGCAATAATCGCTCGGGAGTGGAGCTGCTTCTGGAATATGGAGCTGCCCCCCAATTGACGGATAACGAGGGGCGAACTGCTCTGGAGCTTGCAAAGGCCAGTGATGAAGCCCGGCCTGAGATGGACTATGGTTCTGTCATCGAGCTCCTGGAGAAGGCGACGGTAGCCAACGACAAGGCCCAGGAACCATCCCAACCGGCCGCCTCGGGTTAAGCGTTCC